>JAFMSA010000706.1 GCA_017353855.1 Alphaproteobacteria bacterium | reverse complement strand
GCGACCCGCAGCGAGCGCATCTTGTCGATGCTGCGGCGTACGCCCTTTGGAATTTTGTCGTGCAGCGGGAATGCAGCGGCTTTGGCTGGACGGAGGAGGTCCTCAAGGACTACGCTGTACCAGCGGAGGTACGCGCGAAGATGGGAGTGATCCGGCCCCCCTAGCTGTGAAGGCGATATCAGGCGAGACTCGAAACCACCCAGGCCGGGCTTGTCGTCGCCCACGCTACGAAGGGACGGGACGCGCAATCGCGTCGAGACCTGCTTTCGGCCGATCGGAAAACGCTAAGTCCATCATAATCTGTAGAACGCAGGTCTGAGTTAGTTAGCAAGCGAGAAGGCCGTTCTCGCGTATCGGAACGCCTGCTGCCGCCGGCGGAATCTCAGTCCTTCTGACGGTCTGGCTCGAGCAAAGGATCAATCCAAAGCCGAAGCTGATCCAGTCGGTTCATCGCCGCTTCGAGCAGGGCAAATTTAACGTCACCTGCTTCGATCATGTCGGGATTTACCGCAAGTATAAGAGCATGAGCATTGGCACATGCCTCGGCAAGCGCTGCCCTGGTCTCTTCCGTGCCATGCGCCGCGACCGCAGCGCGCGCCTGCTCAAGTGCTGTAACTGTCTCGTCAGCTAAGCGGTGGCAGTTCTCCGGCGTCATGCTTTTTCGGAGCGCCTGAGCTTTTCGCAGAATTTCATCGGGCGTCATGCATCCCACTCCCGCTCGTTCTTCGGCTGCGTTTCAACGATGGCCGCGGCCCGGCGCAAAAACACCAGACGGTGCACTGATGCATATGGCCAAGCTTTGGCTGTCCCGGAAGTGTTAGCGAGGCTCGAGCAGCACGTCGGCATGGCAGCGCTTCGGAGCGCAGGACGTCACGGTCGGTTAGGACAGCAGGGCCCCGTGAAATCACTCCCGGGGTGTCCAGACGCGCGGCAGCTGCCAGGCCAGCCTGACCATTGCGTCGAGAGGGACGTTTGCCCAATTATCCCAGTTATTTGGCCCACGCCATTCAATATACCGATCGGTTGGCGCGAAGCCCGGGCTCACGTATGTGATCACGACGCGCCTACCAGTTTCCAGGCGGATTGCGTCGCCAGGCCGCAGCGCGCTTGCCGGTTTGGAGCGCCGCCAAGCCTTCCGATGGCCGTAGCGCGTAATCATTAGCGAGATGCCAGAGGAGATCTCGATCCGCCGTGGGCTTGCGTGGCGGGGCATCGGCAGCGCGGAGGCCGGCGGATTGGCGACTGACCCGTCCACTGGCGCGACGGTAGGGCTCGACACACGCAGAACGAGCCGTGCAGCGTTCCTCAAGTCAGTCAAGCCCGGAGCGCCTCGACGGTGGGCCGTCAGGTCGGTGAGGGAGTTTGATAGGGTCGGATCGGTCAAAATGGCCTCCCGTTAGACGGGCGGTTCCTCGGGTTCCGGCGTCTGGGGCCGCGGCGGCTCGTGCTGCGGCTCGTGCTGCGGGTCCTGCTGCGGCGGGCTCTCGGGCGGGTGATACGGCCCCGGCGGCTCGTGCTGCGGCTGCTGCGACGGTTCCCGGACGTGCTGGGCGTATTTCATGAAAATCCTCGTTCGTCGACAGAATTCTCCGAGAGCTGGAATTATCCGACGGCCACAACAGATTGCCGGGCGAGGCGTATCGTCCCGTTCTGCTAGTCGAGGAAAGGCCGCCCGGCCACTGGAATGCTTAAAGGATGTTCGCGTTTGCGGACGCGAAAGGACAGCAGCGGACTAACTGGCAGCATCCTTTTCCAGCCGAGCGAGGTGGGCTCTGTGGTCTTGCAACGAGCTCTCGAATTGATGGAGCAGTTCTTCTGCCCTCGCGCGCAATTTGCTGCCATCGGGAAACTTGGCAACGATCTCGTACTGCTGCGCCACGTGAGCCTTACCCTTGCGCACGTGCCGCCGGGCCATTTGCAGATCGGTTTGGTCGCGCGACGTGTGCCTGTTCAAGAGCGCCCGTGACACCGTAGTTAGCCGCTTGGACGCTGCACATTTCTTGCGTAGCTCTTCTGTTTCCTGACAAGCACGCTCTGCTCGTACACGCAGAAGTGCAAGGTCAGCGAGAAGATCATGAAGGTGTTGCCGCGGATATTCCATCCTGTCGTGGCTCCTGGTCTTCGTCAAGCAAACAACGACCATTGGATTCCGTTTCGTCGCAGGAACTTTGTCGCCGGCGCCTGCTGTGGCTCGGCGCTTCCGGCTTCTCCACCAGGCCCACCGCCCGCTCGAGCTCGGTCAACCGGCGCAATAGCGGATCGCGCTGCGTCTGCCGCACCAGGCGCGTCAGGTGTCTTTCCTGAGCTTGCGCTAGCGCGAATGGGTGTTTGCGCGGCCGCCCCGTATCCGGCCGGCGACCGCCCCAGCCTTTCTTCACCTCGGCCATCCTCGCAAATCATGTCCGTTGCTTCCCCGTCTAGTCCCGTAAAGACCCTTACAGGATCGATCTTGCATCGGCCGACTTCATCCCGTCCCGATCATACCGGCGGTGTCGACCGTTGCGATGTTGCGATCACGCCAACTGCGCGAACAACATGCCAATGCTTTTCGGTAAGGCTCGTTTCGCTCCCTGAGATCGGAAGCCGATGCGTTCAACCAAGACGCGATCCAGCACGCTCGAACCCGACATAAACCCCATCATACCCGATCCCGCGGCGCAGTCGCTTATGCATCGCAATCAAACGACCCGACGGCCCTTGTCCCGTGCGGCGCGCGTTGTACGCATCCTCGAGAGGCGGTGCGGTCTCAATGCCGAACCGGCCCAGCGCCTTCACCGCCATTGCGTGGAACCCCTTGCTCGGGATCGGGCGCCCCTCGGTTGCTCACGGCTCGGGCATAAAGCCCCTGCCCACTCTGACCAAGC
>JAFMSA010000705.1 GCA_017353855.1 Alphaproteobacteria bacterium | reverse complement strand
GATAACATCTGACTTCGGCACGCCGCACACTGACCTGAATCAAATTGCGGCGCCGCCCCCGGCCTCGTTGATCGCCTCGAGCGCGCATCGATCGAGAAGCTCGATCCGGTGCGGGTTGGGAATGGCGATTACCTCCTCGCGCTTGAACGCCGACAGGATCCGGCAGACGGTCTCGATCGTCAGGCCAAGGTAATCGGCAATGTCGATGCGTGACATCGGCAGATCGAGGACCTTCGTGCGGGCGCGACGTTCGTACATTTGCAGCAGAAAGGCGGCGACGCGCTCGGGTGCCGTCATGCGTCCGAGCATCAGCATGCGCCCGTGCGCGTTGCTGAGCTCGCGCAGCACCGTGTCGCGCAGCAGGCGCGCCAGGGACGGGTGTTGATCGACCATTTGTTCCGTCGCGCTGCGCCGGTAGCGCATGATGATGACCTCATCCACCGCTTCGGCCGAGTAGATGCGCTCACTCCCGTTCTCGAGACCAAAGCAGTCGCCGCTGAAACAGAATTCCGCAATGTGACGGCGGCCGTCGGCGAGCAGCTTGCAGATCCGCACCGAGCCGGACACGACTTTGTACCAGTAATCCGAATCGCCGCCTTCGGCATAAATCTCGGCATTGCGCGCGAAACTGAGCCGCGTGCCGATCCGTTCCAATGCCACGAGAGCGTCGAGGTGACCCGATTGCGCAACGATCGCGCCGCTGTATGCCGCTCCAGCCTGTCCGCTCCAGTGACCGTTATTGCTAATCTGCCGGTACATTGCCGCTCTCCTCTTCTTCGGACAGGCGAGAAGATGCCCGGCTGCCGCCGCCGTCGAAATCCGGAATCTTCCTTAAGGAAAGCTACGTACGTAGAATCACGTACTTGTCGCCATTGCCCTGAGGCACCCGAGCAGAACCAGTAGCCGGTCGGCAAATGCACGAAGCCAAAGGGTTGGACCAAGCGTGGAACAGAGCAGGAACGCGTCCGACCCAGCCACCGGGATTATCGTCAGGATCAGCGAAAATGCTCGCACGGCTCACCTTGCTGTGGGGATTATGTGGATGCTCGATGTCTGCGTCCGCAGCGATCCGACACGCCATGCGGTTTGAAGCAATGGATTGTCCCGGGCATCGAACGCGAGCAGCAGTCTCGCGCATTCGCACCCGCCTTCCATCCGCTCTTCGACCGCGCTGTGCTCATCAGAACCGCACTAATTCTGGTAAAGCGCCACGCCACTGCTAATTCCATTCGTTACATTTCAATTAAATGTTGATGAACAGGGGCGATGTTTTGATCGAGATCAACGTCGGGCAAGGCCAGTCCTTCCATTAACCGGCTTCCAATTCGCGGAAGGACCACCCATGAAAACGGCAGTACTGGAGGCGATCGGCGAGACGGCGCTCAGCCGCGCAGCGCAGGTCAATGCGGCGCTCGCCGCGAATGGTCGGGTCAAGTATCTTCTGACGCTGCTGCAGACGGCCCTGGACAATGCCGACCACCCGGAACAGGCGCCGATCTCGCTGACGTCCGAACGGCTGGCCTGCGGTATCAACGACATCAGGTTCGACGATATCGCCGCCACCGCGCGACGCGAGGGCGAACGCTACCGCCTTGGTGGCTGCAGCGACGTGCTGGCACGGATAGCGCGAGACGTGCGGATAATGGCAGCACCGGTGATCACCGCACGCGGAGAGGACGACGAATTGGCACAGCGGATGGAGACCCTGTTGGGAGCACCCCCTGATGCCGAGGACGGCCTGGTTGACCGAGCGGTCGTCGAGCGCATGACGCGTATCCGGAGCGATGAGTGTGACAGCCTGCACCAGCTTGTGATGGACCTGCACAAAGAGTTGAACGCGCTTGCTGCCGCGCTCGCCGAGGAGAAGCTGGACGGCGCCAGTATTTATCGGGTGACCCCCGAAGACCGCCCGCGCATTACCGCGTTCATGAAGGGAGTGAGCCGCACGGCCCCACTTAAATTCGAGCACCCTGGTCTCGGCTGCACCGCAACCCGCTCGGCCGGCCGATTGGTGATCCAGAATGATCTCGGCACCACCGATGCGCACGTCATCGTCATCCATATCGAAGGGCTGCAATCTACGCTGACCTACACCGACGTCCATCCCGAACGCGCGCGGTTTCTCAGAGAAATGCTGTCGCGTTATGCGATGACCTGGAGTGGCGAGCGGGCGGAGCAGCGCGCCCACCTCGCGTTCACATTGCTGACCGGACAGCTTGAGGCAAAGGACGAGGTCGAGCTGTGTTCCTACCTCGAGTTCATCGGCTCCCGATTGGTGTTCCTGATCGATTGGAATCGCGCGCGCAAGCAGTTGCGCGGCTTTCTGCCGGGCAAGCAGCGCTACGAGCTGCTGCGTTGGGCAGCCGAGGCCGAAATCGGCCATCGCGGATTCCTGGAGCTCGGCGGTGCGCGATTGATCAATGACGCTATCGAGGCGACGGCCGGCTCCGCGGTTCATTTCGGCGATCGGCTCTACGATGTGTTGGGTGAACCGGCAACGGTGGATTTCCTCCGATTTGCCTTCCGTGCTGCCAGCGAGGGCTTGCGGGCCCGGCACAGTCGGGGCCTGATCCGCGATCGCGTCTGCGCCGAGCTGGCCGCCCATTTCAGTAATGAAGGCAAACGCCTGCTGCGGCTCGCCGCTGACCATGCCGGACTGGTGTTCGAGATTGCGGCGGTCGTGCGTGACGAGGTGCGGCTTAACCCTGCCGAGGCAGACGAGTTCGACCGGTTGACGCGGTGCGCGCGCGGTTTCGAACACGATGCCGACGAGCTGGTGACCGCTATCCGTGAGGTCGTCCGACGACGCAACGATCAGTCCCCGTTGCTGCTTCTGATCGAGGCGGCCGATGACGCTGCGGACGAGCTCGAA
>JAFMSA010000704.1 GCA_017353855.1 Alphaproteobacteria bacterium | reverse complement strand
CTCGGCTGACAAAGAAGCTACCGTTCAGGTGAACCGAGATAACGGCGAGCCAGTCCTCCGCCGTCATTCGGTGGAAGATCTGGTCACGCAACACGCCGGCATTGTTGACGACGACGTCCAGACCGCCGAAATGGTCGAGTGCGGCCTGCACGATCTTCTGCGCGGAGCCCCACTCGGCGACCGAATCGGTGCTGATCTCGGCGGACCCGCCGGCCTTTTCGATCAGTTGCTTGGTTTGCTCGGCGGGGCTCGCCGAAAGCCCTTCGCCCGACAGCGAGGCGCCGACATCGTTGACGATGACCCTGGCGCCGGCGCGCGCCATTGCGATCGCGATTTCACGCCCGATACCACCGCCGGCGCCGGTCACGGCCGCGATTTTACCCTCCAACATCCCCGCCACGGCATGCTCCTGTCCGGTTTGGGTCGAATCAAACGACGCAGCCCCGACTCGCGTCAACTGGGACGTAATCTCGCCCGGTCCGTCATCCTTGGCCAGGTAATTCCATCGACATGTCCGGGCTGTGGCGGCAGGATGGAACACTGACGAAACGCGAAAGAGGACGTCGCCCGATGCCTGAAACGCCGACTTTCGGCCGCTATGCCGAGATCCCTTACGACGAGATGACGCCGGAACAGCAAGACGGGTATCGCGCAGTGGTTGAGACGCGCGGCCGGCTGCCCGGGCCGACCAAGATCTGGGTACACAACCCGAAACTAGCCAAAGCAGCGGGGCCGCTTGGTGCCCATTTCCGCACCGGTTATTCGCTGAGCGAGCGCGAGCGCGAGATTGCCGTCTGCATCATCTGCAGCAAATGGCATTCGGCCTACCCGACCAATGCGCACGAGCGCGCCGGCAAGGTGGCGGGACTGCCCGCCGATAAGGTCGAGGCGTTGATCTGCGGCCTGCCGACCTCGTTCACCGATCCGCGCGAGCAAGTGGTCTACGAGATAGCGACCGCCCTCGCCAACACCCGCTGGATTCCCAAAGGGCTCTACGACCGCGCCGTCGAGGAGCTTGGCCATGTCGGCATTACCGATGTGATCTGCCTGATGGGTTATTACACGATGGTGTCGATGACGCTGGCTTTTTACGACGTGCCGGCGGGCGCTGAAGGCATGCCGCGGTGAATTACGACATGTGAGGGAGTGATACGTCATGCTCGTCGTCGATGCGCAAGTCCATATCTGGTCGGCCGGCCCACCCAGCAATCCGGCGCACCGCCAGGTCAATTCCTATTCCGCCGAAGAGTGCATTCGCGATATGGACGCGGCCGGCGTCAGCGCCTGCGTGCTGCACCCGCCGGGCTGGGACCCGAATGCCGGTGCGGTCTCGGAGGAAGCGGCAGCAAAATATCCGAACCGTTTCGCAATCCTCGGGAATTTCCCGCTTGACAGGCCGGAGAACCGCTCGCTTGTGGACACCTGGAAGAGCCGGCCGGGCATGCTCGGGTTGCGCTATGCGTTCACGCAGCCGCACCAGCGCAACTGGCTGACCGACGGGACGATGGACTGGCTGTGGCCGGCGGCCGAGAAGGCCGGTATTCCGATTGCGCTGATGGCTTCGAACGACCTGCACCTGGTCGGGCAAATCGCCGAACGCTATCCCGGGCTGAAGCTGATCATCGATCACTACGCCCGGGTTCGCGACGCCAAGGATGATGCCGCGCACGGCAATCAGCCGGCGCTGTTGGCGCTCGCCAAATACCCCAACGTCGCGGTGAAAGCGACCGGAGCGCCGGGGAACTCGAGCCAGCCCTATCCCTACCGCAACATCCATCAATACACCCAGCAAATCGTCGAGGCGTTCGGACCGCAGCGCACCTTCTGGGGCACCGACATCACCCGCATGCCGTGCTCGTGGAAGCAATGCGTGACGATGTTCACCGAAGAAATGCCGTGGCTTAAAGGCCGCGACCTGGAACTCGTCATGGGCCGCGCGATCTGTGACTGGCTGGGATGGCATCTGGCGGCCTGACCGAGGTGCGCCGGGCAAGCCCTGGTGGATTGCCTCTCCACGCCGATCAGTGCTATCCGTTCTCTCTGCGTTCTGCGGCTCGACGCATCCCCGTAGGGTGAGCACTGGGCGGCTGCGAAACCGCTTGCTGCGGGGGGTGGTGGCAATCTACGAGCGGGAACGGTTCCGCGCCGGCGGAGGCGTCCAAGCAGGTTGCCCGTTGAAGGGGGTCGGGAACGAGGCCACGGATGCTGTAGCACCAAGCCGGAGCCGTGGAGAGTTTCGGTCCGTCATGCTCTGCCTGGAAACCCTGGCCATGGGGAGGTTCAGGCCCCCGCCCGCTGGCCGCGACGCGCAGAGGGGGAGATGAGGGGCTTTGACCTGGCGGGCGCGACGGTTTTAGCGCTTCTGCTCGTCGCTCTCGTCGCCGCACCGGCTACAGCCGGTTCAGCAGCCCTCGATGCGTTGGTGCGCGCCTACCCCGAGCAGCTTGCAGGTTACGACGCCACGTATCTGATCTGGCGGGACGGCACGCGGATGCCGCTGTCGGACGGGCAGCCCGATAAAAGTTTCGAGGAAATGCTCAGATATGGATCAATCCTCGAGCAGGCCCGCCTGCCCTACCCAGCGGGCACGAGTTTGCAAGCGCTTTATCCGCAAAGCGACGCGGGCCGGGTCCGCAATCGCGGCTTTTTCGACAAGATGTACGGAAATTGCTGGAAAGGTGAGGTGACGCCGCGGCTGGTGCCCGTCGACTGGCTGCCGCGGAGCTGGGGCCGCAGGATCCAGATCACGACCGTCAACGGCGTCGCGGAGCGTCTCGCCGAGATTTCGGCGGAACTGGACGCGTTGCCCGGATCCGTCAAACGCTATGCCTATCCGCCGGCCGGCACCTACAACTGCCGCACCGTGGCGGATA
>JAFMSA010000703.1 GCA_017353855.1 Alphaproteobacteria bacterium | reverse complement strand
GGGGTCGGCGCCGAGATCGCCGCCCGTATTGCCGAGCGAGGGCTCGTTTCGCTGCTCGCGCCCATCGAGCGGGTCACCGGCTGGGACACGGTGATGCCGCTCCCCCGCCTCGAGCAGCATTACCTGCCGAGCACGGCCCGCATCCTCGCCGCCGCGCGGCGCGTGACCGCCTACCAATGATGACATCCACGATATCGCGACCCGCCCCCGCAGGCGGCGAGGGTCGGGGTGAGGTGAGGGAGCCCGCCTGCGGCATGCGGCAGCGCGGCGGACATCGCCCTCGCGCCGCCTGGCGACGCGCACCTCCCGCTCTTCCCGCAGGCGGGCGTCGGGCGGCCGGAGTTCAGGACGGCTGCATCCGATGAGCGTGTTTGTATTGCCCGATCTCGGCGAAGGGCTGCAGGAGGCCGAGCTTGTCGCGTGGCATGTCGGCGAGGGCGACCACGTCGTCGCCGACCAGCCGCTCGTGTCGGTCGAGACCGAGAAGGCAGTCGTCGAGGTGCCCGCGCCCCAGGCCGGCAAGGTCGCTCGGCTGTGCGCTCAGCCGGGCGACCGAATCAAGGTCGGCGGCCCGCTGATCGAGTTCGAGGAGGGTCCGCGTACCGATACCGGCACGATCGTCGGAGATCTGAGCGCCCCGCCTGCGGCGGCGGCCGCGTCGCCGGTACCGCAACCCTCCGGCATCAGAGCCGCGCCGGCAGTGCGGGCCCTGGCGCAGCGGCTCGGGGTCGATCTGGCGACCGTCACGGCAAGCGGCCCAGGCGGCACGGTGACCAGCGCCGATGTCGAGCGCACCGCGCGGGCGCATACCGAAGCCGGGCCGGTCGAGACGCTTGCCGGCGTGCGCCGGGCGATGGCGATGAATATGGCCCGCTCGCACGCTGAAATCGTGCCGGCGACAGTGTCCGACGAGGCCGATATCGAGGCCTGGCCGCAGGGTTGCGACATCACGATCCGGCTCGTCCGCGCGGTCGTTGCGGGTGTTGCCGCCTCGCCCGGGCTCAATGCCTGGTATGACGGCCGCAGGATGGAGCGGCGTCTGTTAAAGCAAATCGATCTCGGTCTCGCGGTCGATACCGAGGACGGGCTCTTCGTACCGGTGCTGCGCGATGTCGCCGCGCGCGACGATACCGATCTGCGGCGCGGTATAGAGGCGATGAAGAAGGACCTGCGCGCCCGCACCGTGCCGCTCGCCGAATTGCGGGGCCAGACCATCACACTGTCCAATTTCGGGATGTTTGCCGGTCACTTCGCTGCGCTCGTCATCGTGCCCCCGCAGGTGGCGATCCTCGGCGCCGGCCGCATCGCGCAGCGTGCGGTTGTCTGCGACGGAAACCTCGCCGCGCACCGCATCCTCCCGCTGTCGCTGACCTTCGATCATCGTGCGGTTACCGGCGGCGAAGCCGCCCGCTTCCTCAAAGCCGCGATCGACGAGCTCCAACGGCCGGCTTAGCCTTAAGCGTGCCTCGGTCCCGCTCGCAAATCGGTCTGGCCAGCTTCCGGCCTAACCGCCGAGAAGCTCACGGCGCACAATCGCCGCCCCTTCGGCGAGCGCTTTCAATTTCGCGAAGGCGGTTTCGCGTGGGATGTATTTCATGCCGCAGTCCGGCGCCGGAATCAGGCGCTCGGGCGGGACGTGCTCGAGCGCGCGGCGGATGCGGGTGGCTACGGCTTCCGGCGTCTCGGGCTGCGGGTCACCCAAACTGATAACCCCGAAAATGACGGCCTTCTCGCCAAGACCGTCAAGCGTCGCGAGATCGAGATTGGGTTGCGCCGCCTCGATCGAGATCTGCTCGGCAACCGTCGCGGTGAGTTCGGACAGGAAGGAATAGCCGCTGGGCTTGTTGCGCGCGACATAGGCGTAGCCGAAGCAAAGATGCAGCGCCGTTGGCCCGGGGATGCCTTCAAGCGCCCGGTCGATAGCCGGCAGTGCCAGCCGGCGGGCCTCCTCGGGACGCGCCTGCACCCAGGGCTCGTCGAGCTGGATTACGTCTGCTCCGGCCGCTTTCAGATCGCGCAGCTCGGCGTTGACCGCCGCCGCGTAATCCATGAGCAGCTCCTCTTCGTCCTTGTAATATTCGTTCCTCGCCTGCCGCGACATCGTGAACGGGCCGGGGAGAGTAATCTTGATCATGCGGTCGGTATTGCGGCGGAGGAACTCGACGTCGTGCACCTCGACCGGCCTCAGCCGCCGGATGGGGCCGACGATCCTTGGCACGGTGATCGATCCGCCCGAGCGTCCCGGCACGGTGGCGGGATTGTCGAGATCGACCCCGGAGAGCGCTGTCGCAAAGCGGTTGGAGTAGCTTTCCCGACGAATTTCGCCATCGGTGAGGATGTCTATCCCGGCGCGCTCCATGTCGCGGATCGCGACCACAGTCGCGTCATCCTGCGCCTGTTCAAGCCACGGCTCCGGCACTCGCCACAGCCCTTGCGCACGCACCCGCACCGGCGGCAGGTGCGTGAGCCTGTCACGGTCGATCAGCCAGTCCGGCTGGGGATAGCTGCCGACGACGGTCGTCGGAAGAAGCGCTTCGGTCATCGCTGGAGCTCCATGCGTCGTAAACCCCCTGCGCCGCTTCGTCGGGAGGAAAAGGCTCCGTCCCCCGCGGGTCCGCCCCGGGCCGGGGGGCTAAGCCGGTCCGCCCCGGCGGCGTCACCCGCTCACGACTACCCTGTGCCCGGCGCAAGCTAGGCGCCGAGGGCAGCCGCGATCAGATCGGAACGTCCACATCGAGAAGCGGGGCGTGCTGCTGCGCGCCGTAGACATCGGTGTCACCGACGTCGCCGGCCGCAACGAGGCGGGGCAATGTCGCCTTGAACGCGTAGGCGGCATCGTAGACCGTGAACATCACGTCCTGCGCGCGCACCCCGT
>JAFMSA010000140.1:2754-8633 GCA_017353855.1 Alphaproteobacteria bacterium | reverse complement strand
ACTGCTTAAATATGCCGTATTCGTACCGCAGCCCATATCCCATAGCTGGCAGCTGCATGGTCGCCATCGAATCAAGAAAACAGGCGGCGAGTCGCCCGAGTCCGCCATTTCCTAGGCCGGCATCGGGTTCCTCCTCGATGAGACTGAGCCAGTCCAGATTTCGGTGCTCGGCAGCGCGCTTGGCGAACGGATCGAGCAGCAGGTTCATGATATTGCCGCTCAGCGATCGACCGATCAGATATTCCATCGACAGGTAATACACGCGTTTGGGGTTTTCGCGCTCGTAAGTGGCCTCGGTGTGCAGCCAACGTTGCGAGAGAACATCCCTGACGGAGCGGGCAACCGCCCTGAATCGCTCATGCGGCCCGGCAGCAGCCGGAGCGACGACATCGTCAAAAAGCAAGTGGCGCTCGTACAGTCCATCATTGGTACCGGAGAATCGGATCGGTCCGCAGCCGTACTGCTCGAGAAGATCCGGCCCGGGTTTCGAACTCGCTGAGCCGCGAGTACCGGTTGCCTCTGCCTCATTCATAATGCCGTCCTCCCGCCTTTGCTCCTCTGTCAGGATGGCGACCGGGGTCTCATACGCCTCTGCTGTCCAAAACCGCGCACAAAGGCGCCCAGCTTCTGCTGACTGGCCGTACGCCGGATCTCGACGTGGCCGAGATAAGCGTCGCTGGCGAGGGCGCGCCCGCCTGATGGTACGCGGTCGTCTTCGGGGTGGGCAACGCTGGTCAGATGGTACACGGCCCAGCCCACCGCTTGCTGCATTTCATCGTCACCCTCGATGACCTAGATGAGTATGTCGCTCGCGATCCAGCGTGCTTCCAGGGCGGCTTGGTGCCCGGCTGGCACGGCGCGCCGGCCCGGCGCGGGTACGCGCCAGCGCGGCGCAAGCGGGTGATGCGAGATCGTAACGCCGGCATTCCGGCGCGCGCTACCGCGGCGAGGCGGTCGAATTCGACCACCTGCCCGGCCACAGAGCGCCAGCTCCCGGCCCCGCGCAGCAGGAACGGAGGATCGGGGGGTCGCGAAACTGGGCTCCCGGCGTCGCGCCGACGCCGTTGCGGTCTCGCGAGAGACGCATGCGCTGCACCCCCCGCGCGCGGTCTGCCAGCGATTCGCGCGCTTCGAAGGTGATGCCGGCAGGGGTGCGATGTGTCCAAGCCACCAGCAGCAAGCCGCGTCGCATGTCGGCGCGTGCCGAGGCGGATTTCGCGTTCACGCGCCAGCAGCCCTTCTCCGTCGACCGGGATGCGGAAGCGGGACCAGCGCGGGCACCGGCAGTTCGGTACGGAGGTCGAACAGCCCGGCCAACGTAGCAGCAGCCAAGATCCCCCTTCACTACGCGTCAGGCTATCGGCTAACCGAGCCAGGCGGGCGCATGCGCAAGCAGCCGTTGGCCAACGCAAAACGGGATTCCAGTGCGCTCCCTCTGCCGAGTGCTTTGCCGGCGACTTGCGTCAGTTCCAGCGTCTCATTCATCATCAGGCTGGCCCTCCAAGAGATCGCGGGTTGTCGGACGGTCAACCAGTTCGCTTAAATCGTTCACCACCACATGCGCGCCATGGCGCCGAAGCTCATCAGCATTTCCCTTGCGCGCAACCCCGATCACCAAGCCGAACTTGCCGTTAAACCCGGCTTGCACCCCTGAGAGCGCATCCTCGACGACGACCGCTCGCGACGGCTCGGCGCCGAGTAGCTTTGCTGCCAGCAAAAACGTATCCGGAGCGGGTTTGCCCGCCAAATGTTGCGCAAGGATCACGTTGCCATCGATCTGTATGTCGAAGAACGCATCCAGCCTTGCGGCTCTTAAAACGGCCGCGCAGTTCTGGCTCGATGTGACGACGGCAATTTTGAACCCACGGTGACGAAGCTGACGGATGAGCTTGACGCTTCCGTCGTAAGGCTCCACACCGACCTCTTCAATGATCTTGTTGACCAGGTCGTTCTTGCGGTTCCCAAGCCCGCCCACCGTTTCTGCCTCCACCGAGTCGCCCGGGCTGCCCTCGGGCAGTTGGATACCGCGCGATCTAAGGAAGTCACGAACGCCGTCGAAGCGAGGCTTCCCATCAACATAGAGCCGGTAGTCCGCAGCGAGATCAAAAGGACGAAATGCTTCGCCTGTCTGCCTCGCACGTTTCTGAAGGTATTCGTCAAACATTTGTTTCCAGCACGCCGCGTGCACGCCTGCGGTGTCGGTGATCACACCGTCGAGGTCGAACAGAACGGCGTCGTATTGGTCGCGAGTGATCGCATATTTGTGCTCGGGCTGGCGCGTCGACCGCTCTCCGTGTACGTCAGTCATCGTTTCGTCCTGTTGTCTGCCGATCCTCACCCGCTATTCAATGAGCGGCCCATTCCAGACCCTCACAGCGGGTATATCGCGGTAATAGCCGAGGACGCACAGGGTGCCTGTATCGAGCAGAAAATGCTGCCCGGCTCCCGCAGGGAGCCCGACCCAGCGCGCTGCGAGCACGCGCAACACGTGCCCGTGCGCGAACAGCGCGACGTCCCCATCGGCTGCGCGCGCCCGGGCTATCACCCGATCTACCCGCGCACCCACTTGCTCCGGCGATTCCCCGCCCGGGCATCCGTCCCGAAAGATCAGCCAGCCCGGCGCACCCTCGTGGATCTGCTTCGGCGTCAGCCCTTCATACTGGCCATAGTTCCACTCTACCAGGTCGGGGTCGTTGACGGCTGTGTCGCCCAGACCCGCCAACTCGCACGTCTCACGCGCGCGCTGCATCGGGCTGACGAGCACGAGCGCGAACGTCTCCCGTGCGAGCACCGGCTGCATACTCTGCGCCAGCCGGCGCCCATTGTCGGTCAGCGGGATGTCTGTCGTCCCGGTGTGCTGGCCACTGAGGCTCCAGGCTGTCTCTCCATGCCGGATCGCGAATACGTTCATGACCGTCTTCCTTGTGGCTCAGACGTTATCGGCCCATATGGTGACGCCATAGACTGGACCCCGAACGGCCCGCGGGCGCCAACCGGCCCCGCCACAGCCGCGCCATAGCCGACGCCCGGAGCTGTCGACAAGGGCGCCGGCATGCGCCGCCTCGCTGATTCCTGGCTGTCGCACTTTTGCCGGCTGTTTGATACGTAACCATGCGACACAAAAAGCTGGCAGAAAAAGCAAGGTCAGCAAGGTAGCAACAAACAGGCCGCGATAATCGCGTAGGGCATGGGCCCCAAGAATACCTCGGACGTGATCGGGATCATGCCAAGGGAAGCTGCGGCCTTGAGCTGCGCCTTCGCCGCATTTTTGATGGTCAATATCTGCGGGGCGTGAAACCATCGGCCGTGAACGCATAAATAATGGCGAAGACATCCCAAACTCATCGCTGAAATTCGGCCCTAGGACACCTGCAGCAGCGCCCCCCTTTATCTCGCCCATTCGGGAAGATTGAGCCCCTTCATCGGGCGGTGCGCGCCTCCATGAGGCTGACCTTCTGGCCCGGGGGCATGTGTACGCCGGCCGTAATGGGGGAGCCCGCCGCTGACGACAATCGAGTTGCCCTGGTAGCGCTGCAGAGCGCTGGCCCAGCCCTGCGGCGTGTCGTTCGAGGCTTCCGGGTGCGTCCCGCCGAAGCCCTTGGCCGGAATGATGTTGAGGTTGGCCCCTTGCGACACGAGGAAGCTCTCACTACCCGTAGTGACGCAGCCTATGGTAAACGGAGAACGCGATGAAAAAGTTCATTTCATAATCGTCAAGTTCGAGGAGGTCGTGGCGGGGCGGCTTTTCGGCGGCATCTGGTGGACGTCGCTCTCTGGCAATCTCGGCAACAGCATTTTCGACGGCCCGATCTGGTCACGAATTTCGAGACGCTGGAGCCCAACGACACTTATCCAAAAACGATCTAGAACCTTTATTCGAAGATGGATACCGGCGCGCGTGCTTGCAGGCAACAAGCTCCCTTTCGCGACCTGCGCAACTCAAAGGAGCCTCCGTGTCGACCTGGGCTGTATCAAGTCGCCAACCGCGATCCATTCGTGATTTAGCCCGCGCCACAGGAACCAGCGTTAGCTGGATTCCACGCCGTAAAAATCCAGGCCGGGGGATCGGCGGCTAGCGGCGCTCGCTCACCGCGTCGTCCATGGCGGTCGATGTTCGCGGGCGGCCTGATTCAGCCGGAATTGCTCGCCGAATTGGAGCCGCTGGTGCCCCTCGCGCCATTGGACGATTCGCACAATCTCGTCACGATCAGGAAGCCGATGACGACCGCGGCACTCAAGTATCGTTATGCCTTTGCTCAGGCGCGGCGGCGTCGAGGAGGCGCATGAAAGGCCAACCAGATGCGGGCAAGCTGTTCTGCCTGACGTTGCCTCCGCAGCCGAAGGCTCTGAGAAAACCAAGATCATTGGAAGGGCCGATGAGCTGGCGGCTCGGCTTGACGAGCCGTAGAATCTTCCGTCCGCCCGAACATCGGCGCGTTGCCCCGCGTGATGGCGACCGGGCGCGGTTGGTAGCGGCAGTGCCCGGCGAAGTCGAGCAGGTTGGGGCGCTGCGAATCCAGCGCCCCAAGCGCTCCAAGGCCGGTCCCTTTCTGCCGTTCATCCACGATACCCTGGCGCTCAAAAACATCGATCAAGCTGGCGTAAGGGTGCATGCCGCTCACGCCGATCGCAAAGAAGCAGTTGCTCAGGGTGTAGCGCGCCTCTTGCCAGTCGCCGGTCGGATGCACGAACTGGATCTTGGTCGGAGGGAAGAACAGGCGATCAACGCGCAGCACGAGATGATGTATAAGTGTAACCTGGCGCCAGTAATGATCTATCGCCATCTTCGGCAAAATACTGAGATGAGGCAAGCGGTTAGCCAGGTATCTCGAACAAGGTATGCCGACTAGCCAATAACTGTCCGCTCCTATTACCAAGATTGTACTGGCGAATATTCTTCGCCTATGACCTCGATAAAAAGAAATCGTCGCGACTGGAACCGCTGCTCGTAATATCCCGTTGACCGTATACTACCGAGGATACTAGGGAGGGTTCTGCCTCGATTGTGCGAAGCACCGAGGTCCCGCCAAATCGCCGACCGGGCTGATGAGGCGTACCGGGAGGCGATCCGCGAAGGCTCGAAAACCGTTGTGGTATCAATCAGTTCTGGATCAAAAACGCCGAGTGTATTGTCCAAAACAATCAGATTGTAATACCGCGTGAACGGGAAAAATCAGCTTCTTAGTGGAAGATCGATAGAATAGAAAGGAAGCGACCATGCTCAATACACTGCGACCTTACGGCGGGGTTGCGACGGTTTTGATGATGATCGCCGCGGGACCGCTCTTGTCGGCCTGCAACACCGTTGCAGGCGCGGGGCAGGATGTGCAGGATCTCGGGCGTAACATGAAAAACAACGCCGTTGCGGCGAAACCGCCGCCGGCACCGCCACCGCCACCGCCGGCTTATTAAGCACGCGAAACCCCCGAACTCACGTTCGGGGGTTTCTAATGCCTACGCACAGGCCAGCTGATCGTGGATCGGGCTCGACCTGCCCGGCCGTCATGTTCGGATTAGCAATCCAAATGATCCGTGACGGGGGCCCCGGTTGTCAGTGCTGACTGGATTCTGACCCAGTTGCTATGGAGCAGCACGGGTAGATGACTGCGGAGGTGAACTGCGCCGCGACGATGTTGGCCTCAGCACGCGGCCTCGATTTTGCCCCCAAGGCCGCGTGGAACGAACGTAAGCAGATATACGAGCACCACAGCCTGACATCAACAGCATGTCGAGGACGCGGTTGACGCGACCGCCCCTGGCAACTTCGCGCGGCTGATCCACGGGCATACGACAGGAAGAGGTCGCGAACCTTCGACGCAACCAGATCCGAGCATGGCACCGGCTTGCGCCTTCGCTGCGTCTCTGTTCCGCCGGGTCGC
>JAFMSA010000140.1:0-2744 GCA_017353855.1 Alphaproteobacteria bacterium | reverse complement strand
GTCGCACGAAGCGTCCTGGCGCAACCCGAAGCATCGCCAGCAATGGCGCAACACGCTCGGGTACTATGTGCTGCCGGCGATCGGCGAGCTGCCAGTTGCTGCCGTTGATACCGGCGCGGTGATGAAGATCCTCGAGCCGCTGTGGCGGGACAAGACCGAGACGGCGAGCCGGGTGCGCGGCCGCATCGAGAGCATCCTCGACTACGCCAAGGCGCGCGGCTGGCGCGACGGCGAGAACCCGGCGCGCTGGCGCGGCCACCTCGACCACCTGCTGCCGAAGCGCGGCAAGGTGCAGCGCGTCGAACACCACGACGCATTGCCGTGGCGCGAGTGCGGCGGGTTCGTACAGCGGGTGCGGCAGCACGACGCCATGAGCGCACGGTGCCTGGAGTTCCTGATCCTGACCACAAGCCGCAGCGGCGAGGCGCGGGGTGCCCGATGGTCGGAAATCGACCTCGATGATGCAGTGTGGACGGTTCCCGGCGAGCGCATGAAGGCCGGCAGGGAACACCGCGTACCGCTCTCCGATGCGGCGCTCGACGTGCTGCGCACGATGGCGGCGCTGGGCAGCGAGCCCGGCGAGCTCGTCTTCCCCGGCATGAAAAACGGCCGCCCGTTGAGCGACGTGGCGCTGGCCAAAGCCGTGGTCGCGGCTGGCGGTAATGGCGCCACGGTGCACGGCTTCCGCTCGACCTTCCGCGACTGGTGCGCTGAGTCAACCAACCATCCCCGCGAGCTGGCCGAGGCGGCACTGGCGCACACGCTCAAGGACAAGGTCGAGGCGGCGTACCAGCGCGGCGATCTGCTGGAGAAGCGGCGCCGGCTGATGGCGGATTGGGCCGCGTTCTGCGCCAAGCCCGCGGTTGCTGGCGAGGTCGTGCCGCTGCGCGTCGCCGTGTAGTCTGAATGTGGCACGACCGGGTTCAAGCCCCGGCCGCGCCCTCATTCGACATAGCCCGGAAAGACTGAATGCCGAACTCAGCCATCGATATTACGGCGTGCGCGGCGATGTTGGCGAGGGGCTGACATGCCGCGCCCTTCGCCACTCACGCGGTTGTCTATAAAGCTCGATCTTTCGCCATTGTCCGGATGCTGGTCGGGCCGGTTCGCAAGGTTGCTCGGCCTAGAGGTGCTGCCTGATTTTCTCGCGGACCGCATCGCCGTGATGATTGCCACGCATCGCGCCGCTCGCGAGCCGCAACAAAAAAACGCGCGCGATCGCAGAGCGAAGGGCCACACGCCGGCACGGGTGGCGGCGGGATTGCGTCGCATCGAAAGCCGCATGCGGCGCGGCCACGACGATCCTGAAACAACGCGGGAAATCACGGATCCGCTGTTCGGGATGGACGTTGAGACGATCACACGGTTGGGACCAATCGTTGCCGATCCGGACGTGCCGCTCGGCCGCAAGTCGGCTGCGATCGCGGCGCGGCGTCGCGAGGTCGAGGCGCTGCCCGGAGTCGACCCGCGCTATGGGCTGCGCGTGGTGCTGGTGGCGCAGGCGGCTGCGCAGATCTGGTACTACTACGCGGTGCGCCGCGATGACCGCCCGCGGCAATGGCAGTTCCTCCTGGCGATGTTGGAAGCCGCCGGAGAAGGCACCGGCGGGCTGCGCCAGCATCCCGAGCGGATCAAGCGCGACGTGGGGCGGCTGCTGGAGCTGACCAGCGAGCCGTAGTGCCCGCGGTCGGACCGATGACCCTGCGTTTTGTTCCTTTGCTGTCGGTCACAGGGCCAAGACCGTCTGCCAACCTCCGCAGCGATAACTCCCGGAGGACTGAATGAGCAAATTCCTTTACCGGACGAGCGAGGCGAAAGCCGCTCTCGGCTGTGGCACGACGCGCCTCTACGAACTCATCAACAACGGCACCCTTGAGGCGCGTCGCCTCGGGCGCCGGACCTATATCACGGCCGAAAGCCTGGAGGCGTTCGTTGCCAAGCTGCCGCCCGTCGTGACCCCGACGACGGCGAAGGCGGCGCACGACAAATGGTCGGGGCAGCGCAAGCCGCGTGCGAAAGCCGAGGAGGGCGAACCGGGCGCGGTCGAGTGAGGCCGCGCCATGACAATCCCGACTGAGCTGGCGGCCCGCCTCGGACTGCATCGCTCGGGGCGCGAATGGCGCGGCGGGTGCCCGCTGTGCGGCTATCGCGACTCGCTGGTACTCGGCTCCGGCCGCAACGGCGCACCCATCCTTTGGTGCGCGTCCTGCGATGACCGCGACGGGCTGCGGGCATTGCTGCGCGGCAGCGGGGCGATGCTATCGGACTACCCGCGACCCCATTTCCCCGATCACCGGCCGCGCAGAACCGATTCCAGAAACACCCCGAGCGGGAAGGCCAGTGCCGAGCAAAGAGAACGGGCGCTCGGTCTGTGGCGCGGCAGCCGGCCGGCGGCCGGCACTCTCGCTGACCGCTATCTGACCGCCCGCGGGTTGCCGGGCCTCGCCAATTCGCCCGCGCTGCGGTTCCGCAGCGATTGTTGGCACGAGGAAACACACAGCAATCACCCGGCGCTGGTCGCACTGATCACCGACACCGATGACCGGCCGCTCGGTATCCATCGCACGTATCTGCGGCGCGACGGCAGCGGCAAAGCCGAGATAGAGCCCGCCAGGAAATCACTCGGTCCGATCTGGGGCGGTGCGGTGCGGCTCGGCCCGGCAGCGCCCGAGCTGGCGGTCGGCGAAGGGATCGAAAGCTCGGCGGCGGCCGGGCGCCTGCTGAACCGGCCGAGCTGGGCGGCG
>JAFMSA010000702.1 GCA_017353855.1 Alphaproteobacteria bacterium | reverse complement strand
ATCCCGCCCATATCGTGCACGCCGTTCATCGCGTGCCCCGCGGTATATTCACCTTCGCCGTGCCGATCATTGCGTCCCGAGTGACCAGTGCGGCGAGCTCGTCTTCACTCATGTTTTCGCTGTCCTGCGGACGCTCGGGGAGCACCAGATAGCGCATTTCCGAGGTCGAATCCCAAACGCGGATCTCGACGTCCTCCGCGATTTCCAGCCCGAATTCGCGCAGGACGCCCCGCGGATCGATGACGGCGCGCGACCGGTAGGGGGCGGATTTGTACCAGACCGGCGGCAGTCCGAGGACGGGCCAGGGATAACAAGAGCAAAGGGTGCACACGACAATGTTGTGACGCTCGGCGGTATTTTCGACAACGACCATATGCGCCCCCTGGCCACCCTCGTAGCCGAGCTCGGCGATCGCGGCCGTTGCATCGGCGAGCAGCCGCTTCTTGTATTCCGGATCGATCCACGCGCGGGCCACCACCCGCGCGCCGTTGCGCGGCCCGATCTTGTGCTCGTAAGTATCGATCAGCACGTCGAGCGCAGCCGGATCTACCAGCCCCTTCTCGGCCAGCAGTGACTCGAGCGCCATGACGCGCAGTGCCGGATCCGAGGGCGGTTGCTGGTGGTCGTGCTCAGGCTTGTCATCTTGCATCGCTGGCCTCATCGACGGCGAGTTCCCGGGCGTTGGTAGTTTTAACCGGTAACCCTGCCGATTTCCTCATCGAACCGCATTCCACCGCAAAAAATCGGGCCAGAGCGAAGCTGCTCGGTCGCGCTCGGCTATGGGAATTCGCGTTCGCCAACGGGGAATTTGCGTCCCCCGGTCCGCAACCGAACTCACCCGCCCCCGGCAGGGCGATAAATTGCGGATACCCCTTGAACGCCGCCTTGGCGAGGCGGTGCCCCGCTTGTTTTTTAGCGGGCGATCGGCAAGCGTTTGCGATATCGTGAAGCGGGAGGCGAAGCATGGCCAAGACCAAGATCGGGATCGTCGGATGCGGCGGCCGGATGGGGAGGATGCTGGTCGCTGAAATCGCGGCCACCAAGAGCTGCGCTGTCGCCGGCGGGTGCGCCAGACCGGGCAGCGCGCATGTCAATCACGACATCGGCGAACTCGCCGGCATCGGCCGCACCGGGATTCCGGTCGGCGACAGCGCCGAGAAGCTGATTCGCGCCAGCGAGGTCGTCATAGATTTCACGTTACCCGACGTTACGGCAGCCAATGCTGAGCTTGCCGCGCGATTGGGTAAACCTATCGTAATTGGCACGACCGGGCTGTCCGCCGAGCAGTCCGAGGCGGTGCGCGATGCCGCACGGGACATCCCGATCGTCTGGGCACCCAATATGAGCCTGGGCGTGAATTTGCTTTTGGGCCTCGTGGAGGAGGTCGCGCGCCGGCTCGGAGCTGATTGGGACGCCGAAATCCTGGAAATGCATCATCGCGCCAAGGTCGATGCACCGTCGGGCACCGCACTCGCGCTCGGCAGCGCGGTGGCGGCGGGGCGCGGCGTAGCTTTCGAGCAGGTTCAACAGCGCGCGCGGGACGGGATCACTGGCCCGCGGCCCGCCGGCCATATCGGTTTTGCCGCGTTGCGCGGCGGCGACGCCGTCGGGGACCACCATGTGATCTTTGCCGGCACCGGCGAACGGCTCGAGATCATCCACCGAGCGACGAGCCGTGCCATTTACGCAAAGGGCGCGGTAAGCGCCGCGCGTTGGGTGGTCGGGCGTCCACCGGGTCTTTATGGCCTAAGGGAGGTGCTGGGTCTGTGAAGAGTTCGCGGTTCGCCGTGCCCCGGCGACGACCGCAACGGGAAGGATCCCGTCGGGTATGCCCGCGTTCGCGCCCCGCGCGCTGTCGGCACGGCCCCGGCTGCGAGATCGTCGCCTTCCACTCTCCGCCGCGTCGCGCAGGGGGAGCGTTATTTGCACCGATCAGTTGGAAACCGGCCGGTTGAAACTTGACGAGCCTCGCCGGCGATGTCCCCGCAGGGCGAGGGTGCCTCAGCTTGGAGCATCGATCAGTACAAAATCGCGACCGTAAGCATCACTTGGTACGTACAAGTGCCTCGGCCCTTTGTTTCGGCGTTGACGCTCACACCGATCTTCTCGCTTCCAGCGGTCCGCCGGGGTGTTCGTGGCGGTGACCGCCAAATCAGGCTCGCCGCCCGGCGCGCAACGGACACGGGGTTGGGCTCAACGCGGCGGCCTCTCCCGTCTCAGTTGCGGAACTGGGTGTGCCCGGTCAAGGGCCGCTGACCGCGATTGGTGCCGGGGGAGTGTGTTCGGCGCTGCCGCGCACGGACGATATAGCGGAGAAGTTTGCGGTATGGCGGGGCCCGCCGGAACAGCGAGCCAGGAAGTTTCACACGGAGGGCTTGTCGGCAGTCGCGAGGTTGAGGGAATTCCGCCAGCGGGCAAGCGCCTCGCGGATCGTCGCGGCGAGCTCACGGCGTGCGGCGGGCGGAACGAAATCGCCGATAACCAGGCTGCGGCCATGCGAGCCGACAAGCAGGCGGTTCGACGAATCCGGCCGCTCTTCAAGAACGACACGCAGCCAGAAGGCCTGAAATTGCCACTTCCGCCGATCGCCGCGCACGCTGACCCGCTCGACCGTAAAGGCGTCGCCGGCGAGCCTCAGCGTCTCGCTCTGCCGGGCACCGCGATAGTTCAGTCGGAACGCCAGGTAGACGAGGCCTACATCGAGACCGAAGAATCCGACGACGGGCCAAGCGCCGACCGCGACAAAGCCGACGCCCGTGGCGAGGCTGACCAGGCCGAGCAGGCCCATCAACAGATGGAAATTGCGCGGGGGGAGGCTGCGATGCGGCAGCAGCACGCGCTCAAAAAGTGCAGGGACCGGCGAAGCGTCGGCGGGGCTGCC
>JAFMSA010000010.1 GCA_017353855.1 Alphaproteobacteria bacterium | reverse complement strand
CGATCCGCGCAACGGCTCCGCGGTGCTCGGCAGCCAAGCTCGGGTGCAATCTCTCTTGTCGCGCGCATCCGCGGCGGCGATGCCGTAGGGCGTGCGATGCAGGATCACCGGCCAGCGCGGCGCCCCGTTCGCCGGCACAAATATAAACGTGTTAAGACGCGTACCGTCGCGCATCGGCACCATAGCCTGGAAGCCGCGTGCGCCCGTCCGGGGATCGAGGACATGCATGGTGTCGAAACCGATCAGGGAGGTGCGACCGAAACCGCCTCTGCGTCCCCGAGTCGACAACCCGCGGATGAGTTCGGCGCGCCGCCCGCCCCGGCGAGACCGGATCGATCGACATCCCGGGTTTGTCGGAGAGCGCGGATAGCGGCTCCGTTACGCCATCGGTGAGGCTTACCGCGTACCCATCCCCAGCGATCCCATGACACCTCGAGGGTCGCAGATCGCCCTTGCTCAGGCTGGGTTCCGACGCGGCTCCTCGCCAATCCCATCTCAGGCCGCCGGCTGCCCCGCACCGTGCTGCGGGGCACCGTAGAGGTCGCGCGCGCGTTTTTCAAAGGCACCGACCATGCGGCGGACCGCCTCGCTGAACAGAACCTCTATGAGCCTCTGCAACAGGCGGGACTTGAACTCGAAATCGACAAAGAAGTCGACCCGGCAGCCACCGGGGTCCGGGATGAACGTCCAATGGTTGTTCAGATAACGGAAGGGCCCGTCGGCGTACGCCACGTCGATCCGACGCGGGCGGTCGAGGGACACCCGCGAGGTGAACCGTTCGCGGAACATTCGGAACCCGATGATCAGGTCGGCGACGACGAGTTCGGGCCGGCGCTCGGTGACCCGCGCGCCGACGCACCAGGGCAGAAACTCGGGATAGCGCTCGACATCGGCCACGAGCGCGAAAAGCTGGTCCGGCGTGTAGGGCAGCACACGCTCTTCTGCGTGGGTCGGCATTGCGGACCTACCCGCCACCGAGCTTGGCGGCACGCGCAGCGCGCAATCGCGCGAAATCATCTCCGGCGTGATAGGAAGACCGCGTCAGCGGCGAGGCGGAAACCAATAGAAAACCCTTGCCGGTAGCAAAGCGGGCGTAGCTGCGGAACTCGTCGGGTGTCACGAAACGGGCAATCGCATGATGCTTTGGTGTCGGCTGCAGGTATTGTCCGATGGTCAGAAAATCCACCTCGGCGGCGCGCAGATCATCCATCACCTGCAGGATCTCAGTCCTGTCCTCGCCGAGCCCGACCATGATGCCGGATTTTGTGAACAGCGCAGGATCAAGACGCTTGGCGTCGTTCAGCAGCCGCAGCGAATGGAAATACCGTGCCCCCGGCCGCACCGCGGCATAGAGACGCGGCACCGTCTCGAGATTGTGGTTGAAGACGTCCGGCTTCGCGGCAACGACGGTTTCGAGCGCCCTCTGCTTGTGGAGGAAATCGGGGGTCAGCACCTCGATTGTCGTCGCTGGGGCGGCCGCGCGGATGGCGGTAATGGTCCGCGCAAAATGTCCAGCGCCGGCATCGTCAAGGTCGTCACGGTCGACCGAGGTGACGACGACGTGCGAGAGCTTGAGCGCCGCCACCGCCTCGGCGACCCGCGCGGGCTCGTGCGGATCGATCCCGTCCGGCCGGCCCGTCGCTACATTACAGAAGGTGCAGGCGCGCGTGCATACCTGCCCCAGGATCATGACCGTGGCGTGGCCTTGCTTCCAGCACTCGCCGATGTTCGGGCATGCCGCTTCTTCGCATACGGTATTGAGCGCGAGCTTGCGCATCAGCCGCCGCGTCGCCTGGTACTCGGGTGAAGTAGGCGCTTTAACGCGCAGCCACTCGGGTTTGCGCGGGATCCCGCCGTCGGGAAGCGGGACCCTTTCGAGGTGACGCAGAGGCGATGGTGACGTGCTTCCGCTTGCAGAATTCATTCAACCGGCTCAAGAGCGAAAGGCATTGCGCTAGAAGTGGATGGCGCGCCCGTAAGCGTCAAGCACGGCCTCGTGCATCGTCTCGGACAAGGTCGGGTGCGGGAAGATGCTGCGGATCAGCTCGGTTTCGGTGGTTTCTAGGGTCTTGGCGATCGTGTAGCCCTGAATCAATTCGGTGACCTCGGCGCCGATCATATGCGCGCCGAGCAGTTCACCCGTCTTGGCATCGAAAACCGTTTTGACCATCCCTTCAGGCTCGCCCAGTGCGATCGCCTTGCCGTTCCCGATGAACGGGAAATGCCCGATCCTGACCTCGTAACCGGCCTCGCGCGCGCCCTTTTCGGTGAGCCCGACGCTCGCGACCTGCGGGCGGGAATAGGTGCAGGCCGGGATATTGCGCCGATCGAGCGGGTGCACGTCGTTGATCCCGGCGATACGCTCGACGCAGATCACCCCTTCGTGGCTTGCCTTATGGGCCAGCCACGGCGGCCCGACGAGGTCACCGATCGCATAGACGCCGGGCTCCCCTGTGCGCAGCCACTCATCGACAACGATGTGGGTTTTGTCGACGGCGATCTCGGTGTTTTCGAGGCCGATATCCTCGACATTGCCGACGATGCCGACGGCGAGGATCACGCGCTCGACCTTGGCTTCGAGCGTGTCGCCTTGCATCTGGATCCGCGCGGTGAGTGTCTCGTTGCCGCGCTCGAGGGCCGTAACATTGGCTCCGGTATGGATCTTGATCCCTTGCTTCTCGAAGGATTGACGAGCGAACGCGGAGATTTCTCCGTCCTCGACCGGCAGAACGCGGTCGAGCACTTCGACCACCGTCACCTCGGCTCCCATGTCATGGTAGAAGCTGGCGAATTCGATCCCGATTGCACCCGAGCCGACAACCAGCAGCGATTTGGGGATCGCCGGCGGCACCATGGCCTCTTTGTAGGTCCAGATGCGTTCACCATCGGGCTCGAGCCAGGGCAAGCTGCGCGCTCGCGCTCCGGTGGCCAGCACGATGTGACCGGCGGTCAACTCCGCGACGGCGTTGCCGTCCTTTGCCACCGCGATCCGGCCATTTCCGGCGAGGCGGCCGTGGCCGTCAAACACAGCGATCTTGTGCTTGCGCAAGAGATAGGCGACGCCGTTCGACAGCTGGTTGGCGACGGCGCGCGAGCGTGCGACGAGCTTGCCCGCATCGTAACGGATATCCTTCGCGGAAAAGCCGAAATCGTCGAGGCGATGCAGCAGGTGGTGGATTTCCGAGCTGCGCAGCAGCGCTTTGGTCGGAATGCAGCCCCAGTTGAGGCAGATGCCGCCGAGATGCTCGCGCTCGACGACCGCAGTCTTCAGACCCAGCTGCGCTGCCCGGATCGCGGCGACATAACCACCGGGTCCGCCGCCCACGACGATCAGATCGAATGACGTTTCGGGCACCTCGCCCCTCACCTCACCCTGTCCCGCTTCGCGGCCTCCCGCTTGGGGAGGAGCCGCGCCTTTATAACAGCATGGTCAGAGGATCTTCGACGAGCTTCTTGAAAGCGGCGAGAAATTGGGCACCAACGGCGCCATCGACGACGCGGTGATCACAGGCAAGCGTGCAGCTCATCACGGTCGCGATCGAGAGGGCGCCATTCCTGACGACCGGCCGTTGCTCGCCGGCTCCGACGGCAAGGATGCCGCCATGCGGCGGATTGATGACGGCGGCGAAGTCGCGCACGCCGAACATGCCGAGATTGGAAATCGAGAAAGTGCCGCCCTGAAATTCCTCGAGTTTCAATTTCCCCGCCCGGGCACGCGCCGCGAGATCGCGTGTCTCGTTCGCGATAGCCGCCAGCCCTTTACGGTCGGCATTCCTGACAACCGGCGTGATCAGCCCGTCTTCCAGCGCGACGGCCACGGCGATATCCACACTTTCCCAGAGTAGGATCGCATCCTCGCTCCACGAGGCATTGGCTGCGGGAACCTGCCGCAACGCGAGCGCCGCCGCGCGGATCACGAAATCATTGACCGAGATCCGGTAGGCCTCCGACTTGGCGTTGAGCTCGACGCGGAACTTCAGCAGCTCGTCGATTTCACAGTCGACGCTCAGATAGAAGTGCGGAACCGTCTGCTTGGATTCCGTCAGCCGCCTGGCGATGACACGGCGCATGGCGGTGAGCGGCCGCTCGGTGTAGGGCGGATTGCCGGCGAGCGCCAGTATCCGCTCCTTGCTTAGAGCAGGCGACGGGATCGGCGCGGCCGGCTGGGCGCGTGGTGTGGCCGGCGGCCGAGCGGGCGCTGCACGTGCGGCGGAAAGCGCGGCTTCGATATCTACCTTGACGATCCGGCCCTGCGGCCCCGAGCCCGTGATCGCGCCGAGGTCGAGGCCGGCCTGCTGCGCCATCCGCCGGGCGAGCGGACTTGCGAAGATGCGTCCGTTCCCCCTTACTACCGATGGCGGCGCAGCCGGGGCGGGTTCATCGTCAATGCGTTTGGCCGGTGCGGACGCAGCTTCGGGAGCCTTGGGCGTGAAACTCTCGAGGGCCGAGGCGTCCTCGTCCTCGCCGAGCAGCAACGCGATCGGCTGATTGACCTTGACCCCTTGGGCACCCTCCGGGACGAGGATCTTGCCGACGCGACCGTCATCGACCGCCTCGAACTCCATCGTTGCCTTGTCGGTTTCAATCTCGGCGAGCACGTCCCCCGAGTGGACCTCGTCACCTTCTTTCTTCAGCCATTTGGCGAGATTGCCTTCCGTCATCGTCGGCGACAGCGCCGGCATCAGGATTTCGATCGGCATCTCCCCTCCCCGATCGCTGCCCCGCGCATCAGCGGTAGGCTGCTTCGCGCGCGGCGGTGACGATGTCGTCGACCTGCGGCACCGCGAGTCGCTCGAGATTAGCCGCGTATGGCAGCGGGACGTCCTGTCCGGCCACCCGCTTCAGCGGAGCGTCGAGCCAGTCGAAGCACTGCTCCATGACGATCGCCGCAATTTCCGCGCCGATTCCTGCGAAAGGCCAGCCTTCCTCGACCGAGACGATACGGTTGGTTTTTTTTACCGAGGCGACGACCGTTTCAATGTCGAAAGGCCGCAGCGTGCGCAGATCGAGGACCTCAGCGGAAATACCGGTCTTCTCCAGTTCCGCGGCGGCCTGCATCGCCAATTTCACCATCCGCGAAAAAGCGGTGATCGTGACGTGCTCACCGACCTTGGCGATGCGCGCCTTTCCGATCGGCACGATGAGCTCGGGATCGTCGGGCACCGCGAAGCTTTCTCCGTAGAGGAGTTCGTGTTCGAGAAAAATGACCGGGTTGGGGTCCCGAATCGCAGCCTTCAGCAAGCCCTTGTGGTCGGCCCCGGTATACGGGGTCACGACTTTCAGGCCGGGCACGTGCGCATACCAGCTCGCATAACATTGCGAATGCTGCGCGGCAACGCGCGCGGCGATGCCATTGGGCCCGCGGAAGACGATCGGACAGCCCATCTGGCCGCCCGACATGTACCGGGTCTTGGCGGCCGAGTTGATGATCTGGTCCATTGCCTGCATAGCAAAGTTGAACGTCATGAACTCGACGACAGGGCGCAAGCCGGCAAAGGCTGCGCCGACCCCGAGGCCGGCAAAGCCGTGCTCGGTGATCGGCGTGTCGATGACGCGCCTTGCGCCGAACTCCTGCAGCAGGCCCTGACTGACCTTGTAAGCCCCTTGATATTCCGCGACCTCTTCGCCGATCAGAAAGACCGACCCGTCGCGGCGCATCTCCTCGGCCATTGCATCACGCAACGCCTCCCGCACGGTCATCGTCGTGGTCTTGCCGGTGTATTCCGCCTCGGCCGGGACCGCGGGCCGAGCCCTCGGCCCGGGTGATGGTCGGGCGGTCCGCGTCTCCACCGGCGCTTCCGGCCGCACTTTGGCAGTGCCCGCAAGTTTCTCGGCTCTCGGGATTTCTTCTCCGTTACCCGCGATCAGCGCAATCGGCGTATTGACGGCGACGTGGTCCGTGCCCTCGGGGATCACAATTCTGGCAAGGACGCCCTCGTCGATCGCCTCCACCTCCATCGTCGCCTTGTCGGTCTCGATCTCGGCCAGCACATCGCCGGCCCTGACCGGCTCCCCCTCGTTTTTCAGCCAACGGGCGATCTTGCCCTCGGTCATCGTTGGCGACAGGGCCGGCATCAGGACTTCGGTAGCCATGGCTTTTTCCGAAAACGGTCAGACTTCCGCCAGGACGTCGGTCCACAGCTCCGCCGGATCGGGCTCGGTGCTATCCTGCGCGAATTGCGCCGCTTCGGCGACGCGGTCTCTGACCTGGCTTTCAATGCCCTTGAGCTGCGTCTCGCTTGCACCGTCCTCTAGGAGCCGATGTCGCAGGTGCTCGATCGGATCGTGCTCGGTGCGCATCCGATTGACCTCGTCGCGGGTGCGGTATTTGGCCGGGTCCGACATCGAATGGCCGCGATAGCGGTAAGTCATCATCTCCAGGATGATCGGCCCCTGCCCGGAGCGGGCGTGCTCGGTTGCGGCAAGCCCGGACTCGTAGACCGCCAGTACGTTCATGCCATCGACCTGCTCGCCCGGGATGCCATAGGCCGTCCCGCGATGGAAGAGATCGGTGCGGGCCGAGGCGCGATCGATCGACGTCCCCATCCCATATCGGTTATTCTCGATCACATAGACGATCGGCAGCTTCCATAACGCCGCCATATTGAAGCTTTCGTAGACTTGCCCCTGGTTGATCGCGCCGTCGCCGAGGTAGGTGAGGCCGATTGACCCGTTTGCGCGATAATGATGCGCGAAGGCCAGCCCGGTTCCGATCGGAACCTGCGCGCCGACGATCCCATGACCGCCGAAGAAATTCTTTTCCCGGCTGAACATGTGCATCGAGCCGCCCTTGCCGTGCGAGTAGCCGCTCCGGCGGCCTGTCAGTTCCGCCATCACGCCCTTGGGATCCATGCCGCAGGCCAGCATATGGCCGTGATCGCGGTACGACGTAACGACCGTGTCGCCGCCTTTGAGGGCCGCCTGCATGCCGACGACGACCGCCTCCTGACCGATATAGAGATGACAGAAACCGCCGATCAGCCCCATGCCGTACATCTGACCGGCTCTTTCCTCGAAGCGCCGGATCAGCAGCATGTCACGGTAATATTTCAGCAGTTCCGTGGAAGAGACACCGAGATCGTCAAATTTGACCGGGTCGGACTTGCGCTTGACTGCCATATCGCTTCCTCCGGCAGCTGCCAGAATTGCGGCCTAGCTAACTGGGCCGAAGCATGGTGACAAATCCGCAGGTTTGCAACCTGGACCCGCTCAAATGCTCGCTGGCGATGCTAATTCGCGGGTATGGTGCGGATGCCCGAACAACCCGATCGGACCGCCTTGCGTGTTCTCAGGGGCCGGTCGCCGGCCGCATCAGGACGATATCGTCGGGCGCTACGAGGTTAAGTGTCGCGCGAATTCGTTCGTCGAGCAGGTCCGGGTCCACATGCTCCGGGCGCAGATTGGAAACCTTCAGTGCGAGTTCGGTGTGCCGTGCGCGAAGGGCCGCAAGACTCGCCTTCGCGACACGGATTTCCCGGTTCAGGCTGAACCACGCCTCCAACCCGCGGTCTCCCTCGACGAGATGGAAGGAGAAATATCCGGTAAGCGCAATCCCGATAACCGGAGCGACGAGGAGCCCGGCACGCCTTCGCAGCACACGCCTTACGATCATGCATTGAAGGGGACCACGACGCCTCGCGGCCGTCAACCGCAGCCGTACGCGCTGCCGGAACGCTCACGGACGCACGACTATCGGCGCAACACGGCACGCCCGGCGTAGACCGCCGAGGCCCCGAGCTGTTCCTCGATTCGGATGAGCTGATTGTACTTTGCCAGGCGGTCGGAGCGCGACAGCGACCCGGTCTTGATCTGCCCGCAATTGGTAGCCACCGCGAGGTCTGCAATCGTTGTGTCCTCGGTCTCCCCCGAGCGGTGTGAAAAGACGGTTCCCCAACCCGCCCGCTGGGCGATCTCGACGGCCTCGAGCGTCTCGGACAACGTGCCGATCTGGTTCACCTTGACAAGCAGGGCGTTGGCGACGCCGCGGGCGATCCCGTCCCGCAACCGGTTCGGACTGGTGACGAATACGTCATCGCCGACCAGCTGCACCGAGCCGCCGAGCTCGCTTGTCAGCTGCGCCCAGCCTGCCCAATCATCCTCGGCCATTCCGTCCTCGATCGAAACGATCGGGTAGCGGCGAACGAGATCCGCCCAATAGGCGACGAGGCCGGAAGCATCCAGGGTCTTGCCTTCGCCCGAGAGATGGTAGGCGCCATCGCGGTAGAATTCACTGGCGGCAGGATCGAGCGCCAGCACGACATCATCGCCCGCGCGATAACCGGCGGCGTCGATCGCCTGCATGATCATGCCGAGCGCTGCGTCCGTCGAGGGGAGGTCGGGCGCAAACCCGCCCTCGTCACCGACATTGGTGTTGTGCCCGGCATCGGCGAGCTTTTTTCTCAACGCATGGAAGATCTCGGCGCCGACGCGGATCGCCTCGGTCCCGGAGCTCGCGCCGACCGGCATCACCAGGAATTCCTGAATGTCGATGGGGTTGTCGGCGTGCACCCCGCCGTTGATGATATTCATCATCGGGACCGGGAGCGTGCGGGCAAAGACCCCGCCGACATAGCGGTAGAGCGGTGCGCCGGACTCAGCGGCCGCGGCTTTCGCGCAGGCGAGGCTAACACCGAGGATCGCGTTGGCTCCCAGCCGTGCCTTGTTGGGGGTGCCGTCGAGCTCCGCCAGTATCCGATCGATCGACAGCTGGTCTTCGGCGTCAAACCCGGACAGCGCATCAAAGATTTCGCCATTCACCGCCTCGACCGCCTGCCGCACGCCCCGCCCGCCGAAACGCGGCCCGCCATCGCGCTTTTCGATCGCCTCATGCGCGCCGGTGGAGGCGCCTGACGGAACGGCAGCGCGGCCGGTCACGCCGCTATCCAGGGTCACCTCGACTTCCACGGTCGGGTTGCCGCGGCTGTCGAGAATCTCCCGAGCATGAATGTCGGCAATCGCGGTCATCGCATTTTCCTCACAGTCCGGGCCGCGTGGGGAGCGACTTGGTAAGGCGGTCCAGGGCCGTCAGGTTTTCGAGAATTGCCGGCAGCGCGCGCAGCGGCACCATCGTCGGCCCCTCACAAGGCGCACGATCGGGGTCCTGGTGGGTTTCGATGAACATTGCGGCAACGCCGACCGCCGCCGCGGCGCGCGCGAGAACGGGCGCGAACTCGCGCTCGCCTCCCGAGCGGTCACCGAGACCTCCCGGTTGCGCCACCGCATGCGTCGCGTCGAACACGACCGGATACCCGGTTTGCGCCATGATCGGCAGTCCTCGCATATCGACGACCAGCGTGTTGTAGCCGAAACTGGTGCCGCGTTCGCACAAGAGGATGCGTTCGTTGCCGCTCGAAGCGATCTTGGCTGCAACGTTCTTCATATCCCACGGGGCAAGGAACTGGCCCTTCTTGATGTTGATCGGCTTGCCGGTTGCCCCCGCAGCCAGCAGCAGGTCGGTCTGCCGGCACAGAAAAGCCGGGATTTGCAGGATATCCGCGACCGCTGCCACCGGCTGGCACTGCTCCTTCTCGTGTACATCGGTCAGCACCGGCAGACCGGTTGTTTCTCGTACTTCCGCGAGGATCGGAAGCCCCGCCTTGAGCCCGACGCCCCTGTGGGATCGGATCGAGGAGCGGTTGGCCTTATCGAAAGACGTCTTGTAGATCAAGGCTATGCCGAGCTTGCGGGCGATCTCGGCCAGAGCCGCGCCGGTCTCGAGTGCGTGCGTACGCGACTCCAGCGTATTAGGCCCGATGATGAAGACCAGCGGGAGGTCATTGCCGACCCTGATGTCGGCAATCGTGACGTGCCGCGGGGCGATACTCATTGCGAGGAGCGGTAAGCGAGGAAGCGATCCTGACGAGATTGCTTTGCTGCGCTCGCCATGGCAATCGCCTTAGACCAGCCGCGACTGATCGACCGCGGCGCGGACGAACGAGGCAAACAGAGGGTGCGGATCGAAAGGCTTCGATTTGAGCTCGGGATGGAACTGCACGCCGATAAACCAGGGGTGATCGGGAAGCTCGACGATTTCCGGCAGCATGCCGTCGGGTGACATTCCGGAAAACCGCATCCCGGTTGCCTCGAGCGTCTGTTTGTACCCGATATTGACCTCGTACCGGTGGCGGTGCCGTTCGCTGATCCGCGTCGTGGCGTAGATCTCCCCCACCCGGCTGTCGGGTGCGAGCACCGCTTCGTAGGCTCCGAGCCGCATCGTTCCGCCGAGATCCCCCTCGGACTCGCGCCGTTCCAGCGTGTTGCCGCGCACCCACTCCGTCATCAGCCCGACCACCGGATGATCGCACGGACCGAATTCGGTAGAACCCGCGCCGCGCAGACCCGCGAGGTGACGCGCCGCCTCTATGACTGCCATCTGCATGCCAAAGCAGATGCCGAAATACGGCAGCCGGCGTTCGCGCGCGAAGCGCGCCGCAGCAATCTTACCTTCCGAGCCGCGCTCACCGAAGCCGCCCGGCACAATGATGCCGTGAACGCCGTCGAGCTGACGCAGCACTTCAGCCTCCGCCTCGAAGACCTCCGAATCAATCCAGTCGACGTCGACCCCGACATTGTTGGCGATGCCGCCATGGGTCATCGCCTCCGCCAACGACTTGTAGCTGTCCGGCAGATGCGTGTATTTGCCGACGATTGCGATTGTCACCCGCCCTTCCGGCTTGGAGATCCGGCTGACGATCTCGTTCCACCGCTCGAGATCGGGCTCCGGAGCGGCGATCCCGAAATGCGTGCAGACTTCGCGGTCGAACCCTTCGGCGTGGTAGGCGCCGGGCACAGCGTAAATCGTATCGACATCGAGGGCCGGGATGACCCGGCTCTCCCGCAGGTTGCAAAACAGCGCGATCTTCTTGCGTGCACTCGGCGGGATGGGCCGCTCGCAGCGGCACAACAGGATGTCCGGTTGAATACCCAGGCCCAACAGCTCCTTTGCCGAATGCTGGGTCGGTTTGGTTTTGAGCTCGCCGGCCGAGGCGATCCACGGCACCAAGGTCAGATGCACGAAGAGCACCCGCTCGCGTCCGAGTTCGTTGCCGAGTTGGCGGATCGCTTCGAGAAACGGCAGGCTCTCGATATCACCGACGGTGCCGCCGATCTCGCAGAGGACGAAGTCCTCGTCTGCGAGGTCGGCCTGGATGAATTCCTTAATGGCGTCGGTGACGTGCGGGATCACCTGAACGGTCGCCCCGAGATACTCGCCGCGCCGTTCCCTGCCGATCACCGTAGAGTAGATCCGGCCGGTTGTAACCGAATCGCTGCGCCGTGCCGCAACGCCGACATAGCGCTCGTAATGGCCGAGATCCAGATCGGTCTCCGCACCATCGTCGGTAACGTAGACCTCCCCGTGCTGATAGGGGCTCATCGTCCCGGGATCGACGTTCAGATAGGGGTCGAGCTTACGCAGCCTGACCTTGAACCCGCGCGCTTGCAGCAGTGCTCCGAGCGCTGCTGAAGAGAGACCCTTGCCGAGTGAGGAAACCACGCCGCCGGTAATGAATATGAACCGCGTCATGGAACTTCAGTCTACAGCATCAGCCGGCGGCTTCCCAATGCAAAGAAAGAGAGGCCTTGTCGCACGCCCCGGCACGCACCCCGAGATCGGCACGGCGGACGAATCGCTTTCTCACCGAGCGAGCGGTGCACTCGGCTGAGAGGGCTGAGCAGGAGCTTGCGGCTGCGGGGCCGGCGGCGCAACCGGAGCGGCGGGAGGAGCCGGCGCAGCGGGCCCGCCCTGGTCGAGGATCGAACGCGGCGCGCGCTCACGATTGTGCGCGACGACCAGCAGCACACTCGTCGTCATAAACGCCGCCGCGAGGATCGCTGTAACCCGGGTCAGCAGGTTGGCGGTCGAACGGCCGGTCATGAACCCGGACATTCCACCGCCGCCCATACCCAGCGCGCCGCCCTCGCTCTTCTGCAGCAGGACCACGCCGACGAGGGCAACAGCAACCAGGATGTGAACGGCCAGAAGCAGGATGATCATCGTACTTATTTATTCATCGAGCCGGTCGAGAACCAGCACCGGCGGCGAATCATCCGGCGGCCCCGGCAATCGACCAGAAATCGTCGGCGCTGAGGCTGGCGCCGCCGACGAGAGCTCCGTCGACTTCCGCGAGGCCGAGGATTTCGGCGGCGTTTTTCGGATTGACCGAGCCACCGTAGAGAACTCGGGTCCCTGCCGGAACCCGGGCATGGATCTCGGCGTGCATGACGGCAATGTCATGCGTCGTTGCGGTCAAACCGGTGCCGATCGCCCAGACAGGTTCGTAGGCGACGACAAGAGTATCGGAGGTGGCGCCGTCGGGGATCGACGCGGTGAGCTGGACCGAGACTACGCCGGCCGCTTCGCCGGCCTCACGTTGCTGCCGCGTCTCGCCGACACAGACGATCGCCACGAGGCCGGCTCGCCAGGCGCCGGCGACCTTGTCACGCACCACCTGATCGCTTTCGCCATGCCCATGCCGGCGCTCGGAATGCCCGAGGATGACATATCTGCAGCCGAGGTCGGCCAGCATCTCTGCGCTGATGTCCCCGGTATAGGGTCCCTTCGCTGCAGCGTGGCAATCCTGGCCGCCGAGAGCGATCCCGCACCCGTCGAGTACGCCGGCGACTGTCGTCAGCAAACTCGCCGGGGGGCAAACAAGAAGCTCGCAGGCTCGCCCGGCACCGGCAGCCCGTTCCGCCAACCCGCGCGCCAATGCCACGCCGTCGGCACGCAGGCCGTGCATCTTCCAGTTGCCAGCGACAAGTTTGCTCCCAAACGCCATGTTGCGGCCCCGTTCCCCGGTAACTATCATCCGCTGCCTTACGATCACACCGGCTTTCGGGCGCGTCAACCGGTCCGGGCCGTTTAAAGAGGCCGCTTGCCTCCATGCTTCAGGCGATCCGCTCGAGAGCGGGGTCATTCATCGTCAAAGTCCTGTTCGGGCTTTTGATCGTGACGTTCGGAATATGGGGGATCGGCGACATCTTCCGCTCGCACTCTTCCGATACGGCGGTCGCCACCGTGGGCGACCATGCCATCCGCGCCGATGAGCTGCAGACCGCGGTACGCCGGGCACTCGAGCAGCTGAGCGCCCGATATGGCAATGCGATCGATCCTCAGCAGGCCAAGCAGCTGGGCCTCGTCGACGCAACCCTCGAGCAGTTGATCAATCGCAGCCTGGCGGATCAGGAGGTGGCACGGCTGCAGCTCGATATCTCCGACGATCTGATCCGCAATGTGATCATGGACAACCCGAGATTCAGGGGACCCGGCGGGCAGTTCGATCGCAGCCAATTCAATGCGCTACTCGCTGCCAACAATCTTACCGAAGATCAATTCGTGGCGCTGTTGCGCCACGACATCGCGCGCAATGATCTGCTGCATGCCGCCACTGCCGCCGCCGTGGCTCCCCCATCGATGGCGGACCTGCTGTACCTTTACCGCGACGAAAAGCGGGTCGCGGACATTGTCGCGCTGCCTGTCGCGGGCCACGGCGATGTCGGACAGCCAAGCGACAGCGAGCTCAAATCCTTTTATGACGCGCATCAGGATCTGTTCCGCACGCCCGAATTTCGCGGCTTTACGCTTGCGAGCCTCAGCCCCTCGGACATCGCGAAGGACATCGAGATCCCCGAGGCAAAGCTGAGGGATGAATATGACCAGCGCCAGGATGAACTCCAGGTTCCCGAGCGCCGCGAAGTCCAGCAGATCCTCGCTCCCTCCGAAGAGAAGGCAAAGGAGGCCGAAGCGGCACTCACCGCAGGCAAGGACTGGCAGGAGGTCGCAACGACGATCGCCGGGCAGGCGTCCGACACGATCGATCTCGGTTTGCTGAAACGCGAGGAGTTGCCGAACGCGCTGGCCGGCCCTGCTTTCAAGCTCGAACTCAACAAACCGAGTGAGCCGATAAAGACGCCGCTCGGCTGGCACATATTGCGCGTCGTCAAGATCGAGCCGCCGGCGACGAAGAGTTTCGACCAGGCCAAAGCGCAGCTAAAGGATGAGCTCACGCATCAGGAGGCGGTCGATCGCATCTACAAGCTCGCCAACAAGGTCGACGATGCTTTGGCGGGCGGCGCCACGATCGAGGAAGCGGCGGCGAAATTCGGGCTAAAGGCGACAACGGTCGAGGCGACGGATGTCGGGGGCCACGACCCCGAGGGCAAGGCGATCTCGCTGCCGGTCGCGTCCGCTGAGGTTTTAAAGCTCGCCTTTGCGACAAACGAGGGCCAGACGAGCCGCGTCACGGAGACTTCGGCCGGCCCAATCTTTGTATTGAGGATCGACAAGGTCATTCCGACCGCGATCAAGCCGCTCGACGCGGCAAAAGAGAAGGCTATCGCGGCATGGCAGGTCGACAAGAAGCGTGAAACGGTCGCCGAGCAGGCAAAGCAGCTCGCAGCGGCCGTCAAGCCGGGAACAAAGCTCGCGGCGGTTGCTGCCGAAAAGGGGCTGAAAGCGACGACATCGCCGCCTTTCACGCGGCATCCCGATCAAAAGAGCGTGGTGCCGCCTGCTCTCGTTGCCCGGCTGTTCGCGGCAAAGCCGGGCGACGTGGTTACCGCCTCGGACCAGGCGGGATCCTACGTCGCACAACTGGCAGACGTGCAAAGGCCGGAAAACGTGCCGCAAAGCGCCAAGGCGCAGCTGTCGCGCGAGCTCGACGCGGGACTGCGCACCGATCTCGCCGAGGAGTTCACGCAGGCGCTGCGCGCACGCTTCCCGGTCGAGATCCATCACGAGGAGCTCGACAAGCTCTTTTGACGTTCCTGCGCCGATCACAGAGCTGACAGAACCGAGGCGATGATCGGCATTCCGACCTCGTCCCGCAGAGTCATTACCGATTCGGGGTGAAACTGGACGGCTACGATCGGCAGGAGCACATGCTCGATGGCCATGACCACACCGTCTGCCGTCTCGGCGCTGACTGAAAGCTCCGGCGGAAGAGTGCTGCGCTGCGCATGCAACGAATGGTACCGCCCCACGGCAAACTCTTCCGGCAATCCGCTAAACAGGCGGCCTCCGGTGACCCGGACGTGAGAGGACTTTCCGTGCACCGGAATGTCGAGTACGGCAAGCGAGCCGCCGAAATATTCGACTATCCCCTGCAGCCCGAGGCAAACGCCGAACACCGGCACTCGGCGCTGCAGCAGCAGCTCTATCGTCTCGGCCATTGCGAAATCACTGGGGCGTCCCGGTCCGGGGGAAAGCACGACGAGATCGTGATCGCCGCCTTGCCGTAATTCGGCACGGGCCAGCTCCGGGCGCATTGTCACGACCTGCGCGCCGGTCGTGCGAATGTAGTTGGCGAGTGTGTGGACAAAGGAATCCTCGTGATCGATCAATAGCACTTTACGAGCTTTCGCGACCTCGGCAGCCGGTCTGCTCCGGGCGGCGGGCGTCGCATTCGCTCCACGGATCGCCGTGAACATCGCGGCCGCCTTCAGCCGGCATTCGGCTTCCTCTGCTTCGGGATCGCTGTCGTACAGCAAAGTCGCACCGGCGCGTACTTCAGCCACGCCATCCTTCATACGGATGGTGCGCAATGTCAGTCCGGTATTCATATTGCCGTCGAATGTCACCCGCCCGATAGCGCCGCCATACCAGCGCCGAGACGAGCGCTCGTGCTCTTCGATAAAACGGATGGCCCAGCGCTTGGGCGCGCCCGTGACGGTCACGGCCCAGGCGTGGCTCAGGAACCCGTCCAATGCGTCAAACTCGTCGCGCAGCATCCCTTCGACATGATCCACCGTGTGGATCAGGCGCGAATAGAGCTCGATCTGCCGCCGCCCGATGACCCGCACGGTGCCCGGTACGCAGACGCGCGACTTGTCGTTCCTGTCGACATCCGTGCACATCGTCAACTCGCTCTCGTCCTTTGCGGAGTTGAGCAGCTCGCGGATGCGCTCGGCGTCTTCGACCGGGTCGCGGCCGCGTGCGATCGTGCCGCTGATCGGGCAGGTTTCGATGCGCCGGCCCTCGACGCGGACGTACATTTCCGGCGAAGCCGAAACCAGGAACTCGCCGTCGCCCAGATTGATCAGTGCGCCGTAGGGTGCCGGGTTGGCGTGGCGTAAACGATTGAAGACAACACTGGGCGATGCGGTGCAGGTATCGGCCAGGAGCTGCCCAGGGACAACTTCGAACAGATCTCCACGAACAAAGGCCGCTTTGGCGCGCTTGACCAATGCCGCATACTCGCCCGGACCGTGATCGCTCTCGATTGGTCGATCACTGGGGGCACCGTCGCGGCAATAGCGCGCTGGGGGGCTCGAGCGTTGCAATCCGCACGTCGAGGTGCCGCCCGCCTCGAATTCGTAGCTGTGGGTTTGCGCGAGTTGCCGCATATGGTCCACGACCAGGATTTCGTCCGGCAGATAGAGCACGAGATCGCGCTGATCCTCGGGTCGAGGCAAATGCAGCTGCATCGGCTCGAACTGAAAGACCAGGTCGTATCCGAACGCACCATAGAGCCCGAGATGTTGATCTTGGGGGCTGGCGAACAGGTTTACGAGCGCGCGCAGTACGGAGAATACCGAAGGCTGGCGGCTGCGGCTCTCTTCGGGAACGCGGCGATCGGATTGCTCGATCAGGCCGCAGATGCGGTCGCGCTCAAAGCGCTCGACACGGATCGCTGCCAGACCGGCGAGGCTATCTGCGGCCGGCGGCACCAGAACTCGGCCGCGCTCGTTCAGCGCCTCGATGGCGAACCGGCGTCCGCGCGCGGTGAACACCAGCGGTGGGTCGACAAAGCCCATATCCCATCGCGTGTAGCGGCCGGGAAACTCGAAGCTCGAGGAAAGCAAAACGCCGCGGCGCTCGTCGAGCGTTTCGGCAAGCGACGTATCTGCGGGCCGGTACTCGCGGTTGGAGACCACCCGCATGACACGGATGCCGCCGTTGGTGATGTAGGTTTCGGGCTGCACGAGGATCCCCTCCGGCTATGCCGCCTCGGAAGATCCGGGAAGGTTCACCTGAACTCTAACGGCCGCCCGGTCTCCCCTAGGCGGCCTCAAAAAAAGATAATCGATGGCCGCCGTTGCTAGGCCGGCCACCACCACATTGCTGATTGTGTGAACCTGTTCACAGCCCACACGATAGCTTCGCGACGAGCACACCGCAAGCGTCATGGATTACCCGCTATCCGCTACCCTCGCTGTTCGCGGGCCGGGCCTCTCGGGCCCGTACCCGGCCCCGGTGAGGTCGAATTCCTTTGGCCGGCTGAACATCTCACTGCGCACGTCCCACAGCTCCGGGTACATCGGATTTTCGAAAAGCTGGTTAGCGACCTGCCGCAAATATCTCAGCCCGCTCGATCCGCCGGTTCCGGGATTGCTGCCGATCACCCGTGACACAGTGGCGAGATGGGCAAAGCGCCATTTTCGGAAAGCGTCTTCCAGATCGATGAGCTTTTCGCCGAGCTGATACAACTCGGGCGCGCCCATCCGATTTCGATAGACATGCCCCCAGGCCCGGAACACCGCCGCACTCTTTTGGTATTGGCTCGAATAATCTCCTGACCCGTGGTCTTCGATCCCGAACATCGGCAGGGTCTTCGCCATATAGCGGATCACAGCGTCATAGATCCCTGGTGCCGCAAGCGCGGCCCGCAGCGCCTGGCGTTCTGTCTCGGTGTGCACGCTCTCGAACAAATCGACTGTCTTTGCTTCTCCGCCGGGCAGCTCAAACACAATGGAGCGGTATTTGAGGCCCAGCTTGAACTCCAACATCCTGTACTGGACGGACTGGAAACCCGAAGCCCCATCCCTGCCCACCGTCTCGCGGAACAGAATGAACTCATCGGGCGTCAGCGTAGCCAGCACGTCCCAGGTGGATATCAGGATGTGCTGAATCGCACTGACCCGCGACAGCCGTTTGAACGCAATAATGCAGTCCGCTTCCTGTGCTCCTTCCTTCATCAAGGAATTGGTCGCGCAGTCGAGCTCGTGAATGGCTAGCTTGAACCACAGCTCGTGTTGCTGGTGTATAATGATAAAGAGCAGCTCGTCGTCGGAGCTGGTCTGCAGCGTTTGCGCCGAGAGAAGCCGCTCAAGGCCAAGATAGCTCGCGTAGGTGTTGGTCATCGAATCTTTCCGGGGCGGATACCCCTGGCTTTAGACATACTTCAGATATGGGGAGGGCCCCGCAGATATGGGGAGGAGCCCCGCCGCAAGGACGGGGACACCCCATTTGCCCGGTAGAGAATGAGGACAGGAAGCTTTTCGCTTCATTCCCTCGCCAATGTTTGCCAAGCAGCGTTTGAGTACGATCCGTTTGGCCCCCTACCCCAAGTGTTGTCTGCAACCGCACCTTCGAGAGGTCCGAACTGAGGAAGCGTTCGGACGTCAGTCTTGGACGTCCTGACAACGTGGTCTCCAGGTTTCCTCTTCGACTTGGGGGGTCAAGCGCGGCTTTGGCCCGACCCCCCGCTTTAGCCGTGGGGTCGCTTACAGATCCGCGGGAGCCGGGAGGCCTGTCGAGGAGGCAGGTTGGCGTCCCCCTGGGTGCGTTATGCCGTTGCGGCTGTGCCCGGCGGCAACTGCCCGCTTGTCGCGGTGATAATCGAGATCTCGGGCTGGATCGGGCGCTCACGGCCGAGGTGATCCGTTCATGACTTATGCAAGGGAGTTCGATTCGGTTAGGCTAGATTTTCTCATCTGGCGTGAAAGTTGGCGGTCGAGGAGCACCACCGCGATCCGAACGGTTCCCGCGCCCTGATCAAGAAGTTCGAGAGATCAGTTTTCGTTGTCGCGGCAAGCGAAGCGGGAACCAATCTCGGCCCCCGCCTGGCCTGGTTTCGCTTGCAATAAGAGCCCTTGATCCAGGCTGGAGCATCGCAGTATCCCGGGAGCGGATAGGCAAGGCCGCCGGCTCCGGCCGTCGCAGAGCCAACGCGAGGGCGGCACGCTCGAGCGGGCTGCGGCCAGTGGCTGTCGGTTGGGACGGGCAGGGCTGCCCGAGGCGGCCGGACAGATCACGAAGCTCAAACCACTGGCCAACAGAAGCGGCAATATCGTGCCAGCGCGCGCGGGCGCTTGGTTCGGCGCCTGCGCTCACAGGCCCGTTCGTGACTTCGCCAGAATTGCGCCTATGCCGCCGCGGCGCCTACGCAGCGCCTGGCGAGCACCACCTTTTGCGCAGTGCGTCCGAGGAAGTGGTACCCGGAGCCGCCCTCGGCCAATGTCTCAAGAAACGCGTCGGGATCGGTGATCCGCACCGTACCCAGGATATCGGCGCCCCGGTGCAGGAACGCGTCGGGCAACATGCTGACCGTCGGCCCGACCACCGTCACCCGGGCGTACGGTTTGGCCAGGTTCAACAGCTCTTCGAGCGTATCATTGATCAGGGTGGTGCCGGTGATCAGCAGCACATCGGCCGCTGGCACCACACTCTGCGCCTGCTCGGCGGGGCGGAAGAACGGCAGCTCGTCAGCTTTTAGCGTCGAGGCATCCTGCTCGAGCACGAGGAAGGGTTGATGGCGGCGCCTAAGCTCACGCAGGAACGGGACAAATGCCCCGACCACGACGACCTTGTCGCCAGGCCGGATCTCGGTCGCGTCGAACGCATCGATGCCGAGACGGAGCTCGGTTTCGGGGTGGGGGCGGCGGCGCCAGCATGTGTCGGCGAGCGCGTTCATCGCGGCGATGCCGACTGCCCGACGAATCCCGTTCTCGCCAAGCGCTTCACGCGCCAACTCAAGCGCTGGCCGCCCGCGCAATTTACCTGGAAACGGCATCGCCATCGCCGAACTCGGGCAGCATACAGCCTCGGGGATCGTTTTGATCGGCGTCGCGCAGGCCCCTACGATACCGTTGCTGAGTTTCACGCCGGTGAAGAACAGGCCAATCACCGCGCGTTCGACCACAATGTCGTCGAGTTCGGGACCGAGGATCTTGCCGATTGCAGCCAGCGTTTCCGGCAGTATCAATGTTTGTTGGTCCTGCATCAGTCCGGTCCTCGGAGGCCACGCATCGCCGCGCCGTTCTTCTACCGCTTCTTGCCGCCGGTGGTCCAGCCAGACTCGTACGCCCGCGTCAACGCGGTGTAGCTTCGCGATCTCCCGGGACTGCGCGCTCAGCTTCACTTAGGCGCGGCCTGGGGAGCGAATGGTGAAAGCCCTGTAGTCACGCGTGCACCGCAAGGCGGCCGCCGCTCCACGCGGACCGTCGAAAACTTTCTGCCTATTCGAGCGAGGGGCGCAGTTCGGACCGTGCCGCCTCGAACGCGTGCGCCGCCCGCAGCACCCGCCCGTCTGCGTAGAGCGGACCGACGATTTGCAGACCGATTGGCAGCCCCTCGCGGGTTAGTCCGCAAGGGATGCTCGCCGCCGGCTGCCGTGTCATGTTGAAGGGGTAGGTGAAGGGCGACCAGTCGATCCAGTGCCTTTCGGTTGCCGGGTCGTTAAGATCCTGCCCTACAGGCAGCGCCGGGACCGGCATCGTCGGTGTCAGCAGCAAATCATATTTCCGATGAAACGCCGCCATCTGCTGAGCGAGGGCGGTGCGAACAAGGTCGGCAGCGAGGTAGTCAACCGCGCTGATCCGCGCGCCTTCAGCAGCCGTAGCGATCAGGCCTGGGTCCATCAGGCCGCGCCGGTCTGCCGGAAAACCGCTCAGAAGCTTGGCCGCACCCGCCGCCCACAACGTGAACAGCGCCTCGCGCGGTGACGCGAAGATCGTGTCGATCTGCTCCACGATCGCGCCAAGCGCCTCGAAGCACCGCACCGCCTCGTTGACCGAGGCGGCAATCTCGGGATCGACCTTGGCATAGCCGAGATCCGGGCTGTACGCGATGCGCCAGCCGCGCACGCCGCCTGCAAGCCCGTCAGAATAATTCCTGCGCTCGGTCGGCAGAGCATAGGGATCGCGATGGTCAGGGGCCGAAAGAACGCTCAGCAGCAGCGCCGCGTCCGCCACATTTCGCGTCAGCGGACCGACATGTGACAAAAGGCCCATCGGTGATGCCGGATAGGCCGGCACCCGGCCGAAACTCGGCTTCAGGCCGAAGGTGCCCGTGAAAGCGCTCGGGATGCGGATCGACCCGGCGCCGTCGCTGCCGACATGCAACGGCCCGATCC
>JAFMSA010000139.1 GCA_017353855.1 Alphaproteobacteria bacterium | reverse complement strand
CGGCAATTGCCGTCGCCTCGCTGAACCGCATCCCCAAGGTCGGGAGGCCGGAACACATTCGCCGCGCCTGAATGGACACATGCCCTTGCGCACAAAGCGCAGTGCCCTCAGCGGGGCCGCTCGGCTCCAACGGGAGCATTGCTATCCAGACCGACTAGTGCGACGCCGATTTCGCCCGGCTGCCGATCCGTGCAACAAAGTGGTCCGAAACACTGATCAACAATGCCATCGTCATCACGTCGGCCGGCAAACGATGCAGCCGGACTCACAATCCGGGAATCTGCTCGAGCAATCGACCGACCTGCGAGCCGTCATGTCATCGGCATCATCGCCGGTCGGCCCGGCGGGCGCCGATCTGTCCGGTGTCGGCATTCACCCCGATAGGGAGCTTTCGCGAGGACCAACGCGCCTCCCACGAGATCACTTTCGTTCGGCATTGTGTATACGAAAAATCCAGTCGATTACCTACTCATTTGTCGTATTGGCGGCACGCAGTTAGACGTGTCCTCTGCCGAGATGGGCGTGGATATCGGCAATGCACGGCCACATCATGCCGCCGTCGAGATCGACCTCCAAGCCGGCAGCGCCGGAGCCGGTCGGCCTCAGACCCGCGATGCGGCCGCCCTCGATCGCAATGTCGAGCCGCACGGTCCCGCCCTCGCCGCCATAGGCCTCGGGTCGCGCGAGCAATACTCGCGCTATCCTGGCGTTGCGTAAAACGTAGGCCGCGTCCGGCGGACGCAAAGCGCGACCTTTGGCATACTTCTACTTCCCGCGCCAGGAAGCGATTGTCCTCGGCGCGCAAGCGAGATGGCCACTCCTTGCTCGGGCGTCGCAGGGAAGACGCAGCGATAGCGTGCGTCGTGATGCGCCCGCATGTCTTTGCGATCGTCGACCGCAGGTTCCCAGATGCAACGGAACCGCGATGATGTGGACAACCGACGATTGAATGCAGTGATGGGACCACTCACGATAACCGGTTACCGGAAATGGGCGGCTGTCCCTCACCGTGTTGGGAGCGTCACCAGAAGCCGGGTTCGCGAATTGCCGCACTCCTTGGCATCTGTTAGGGTGGAGTAAGCCATGACGCAGCCCAAATACACGAGACTAAAGGGGGGATCCGCATGTTTCCGATATTCGAGCCTAGCGATCTTTTCAATCCAGAGTACTACACCGGCGTCCGCCAGGCCCCCGAACATGCCGTGACGCTGCCGGGTTGGTGCTATACATCGCCGCGGTTCTACGAACGCGAGCGCGAACGGATTTTTTTCCGGTATTGGAACTGCATCGGACACCAGAGCCGGGTGCCGGTCGCCGGGAGCTACTTCACGCAGGAATTCGTGGGTGTTCCGCTGATCGTCGTGCGCGGCGAGGACATGAAGATCCGCGCGTTCGTCAATTCCTGTCCGCACCGCGGTTCCGAAATAATCGACGGCAGCGGCACCTGTACGCGCCTCGTCTGCCCCTATCACAACTGGGCTTTCCACCTCGACGGAGAGCTTTACGCGACGCCTATGTGGGAAGAGGCGGAAGCGCAGGGCTTCAAGAAGTCCGCGCACGGACTGCAGCAGGTGAAGCTTGAACTCTGGGCGGGGCTGATGTGGATCAACTTCAACCCGGACAGCCCCTCATTGCTCGACCATCTCGGTGACCTGCCAGAGCGCACCGCGCCGTGGCAGCCGGAATCGCTGGTGTGTGTCGCTCGCACCGAATACCCGATGGAAGCCAATTGGAAGCTGTATCTGGAGAATTTCAGCGACGGCCTGCACGTGCCGTTCGTGCACAAGACGACGCTGAACCGCAAATACGTGTCGCGGCGCGACTTCCATGATCCGACGGTCAATATCGGGAACTACCTGATGCATTACACGCGCTTCGAAGGCACCCGAGGAGTGAGCGACGGGCAAAAGGGGTTTCCCGAGATCGACATGGCGCCGGAGCACAAGACCGGGTCGTTTCTGCCAAACATTCATGCAAACGCATCGATGGGCTTCAACATAGATTCTGTATCGGCTACCGAGATCCACCCACTGGGGCCGGGGCGCTCACTGCTTGTCACCTCGTTCATGGTGCCGAAATCGGCTATCGCGATTCCCGATTTTGACGAAATCCTCGCCACGTACTTAGGGAACTCGAAAGTCGTGCGCGATGAGGACGTGCGGGCCTGCGAGCGGCAACAGAGAGGGTTGAGTTCACCGATCCATGTTCCAGGTTGTTTCCACCCAAAGGACAGGCTGGTTCACGACTACAAGAACTGGATTCTCGACCACGTGATCGGCAACGAAGCGGATTAAATCGGGCTTAGCGTGGTGGCGTACAAAGCGCTATTGCCTCCGCTCGGTGTTCTCGGCTTCCTGCGTGCGTGCGATGGACTGGTTCGGATCTTGGCGGTGCCCGATTGTCCCCGCACTGAAGGCGGTCCTGCGCTCATATGGATCGGGTCGAAATCGGGGACCACCTCCCGCACGGCGTGATCACGGCCGAGGAAGCCGGCGTCGGGTTTGGGCCGGCCCATCTCAGCGGTGTCGCAGTTGGGGCTCTGGTAGCCGAAATTCGGGTCATCGACGAGGCAACGTACCCGCTGACCGCCATCAGCCGCCGCCGCTGCCGGTCCTCGTTTTTCGCCTCTCGGCCGTCGCTAGACCGCCTCCGAAGGATTGCTATCCCCTACGACGGCACAGCAACAGCAGCCCTTCGTAAATGATCTGTGCGGCAAGGAAAGCCGTCATGCCGTTGACATCGTGTGGCGGGCTGACGGTATTGACGTCAATGCCGACGATATCAAGCCCCCCGAGGCCGCGCATTAGCTCGATCGCCTCACGCGCGAGGAGGCCACCCCAGATCGGTGTGCAGACGCCCGGCGCGCAGGACGGGTCGAGCACATCCATGTCGAAGCACAGATATACCGGCCGCCCGTTCAGCTTGTCGCGTAGTTCGGCGAGCACGTCCGCGAAACCCCGCCGAGACAACTCGACGAAGCTGATGATGTTGTAGCCCATCATGCGTGACTGCCCGAGCGCGTTTTGGCGGTAGGTCGAACCGCGTATCCCGACGTGATACGAGAGCGACGGGATTATGCATTGCTCCTCGGCGGCGTGGGTAAATTGTGTCGCCGAGTTCCACTTGTCGTCCTCAGTGTAGCCATAGGCGTCGGTGTGCGAGTCGAAATGCAGCGCGGCCACTCCCGGATAGCGGCTTGCCGCAGCCCGCATCAACGGCAGCGATATGCTGCCATCGCCACCCATCGCCACCGGGATCACGCCGGCATCGTGGATGCGCCGCGCCGCCGCCTCGATGCGCTCGAACGCATCGACGATATGCCCCGGGGTCAGCCGCACATTACCGCGATCGACTAAGCCGAGCCGCTCGACCGGGCTGAAATCGGCGAATTCCGGGTCGTAGGGGCGCACCAGCGTCGACTGCTCCCGGATCGCATTCGGTCCCTGGCGCGAGCCGATGCGGAACGGGTGGGTGCCGCAATCGAATGGCACGCCAAGGACGGCCGCCTCGGCCCCCGTCAGGTCGAGCGTATAGGGTGCGCCCATGAAGGTAACGGGACCAGTGTGCAGTTCGGCGTCGCTGAATTCGGCCATCGGCGGTATTCCTAATGTTGCGGGTGGTGCGACAGAAATCTAAGACGGCGAGTGCGTGGACCATTGCCCAGCCCTGGCTCAAGAACTGCTCCTATAGCCTGATGCCGAGGGTGAGCGGCCAGATGGAGAAAGAGACCGCTGCGACCTTGCGCCCATACCCATGGGATGACACTTCCACGGGTACAGCCAACGCGTATTGGTGTCCCGCACGAATCAACTCCATATGCTCTGAAGCGGTGGATTCGCTCTTTCTCGAAGACATCTAACCGAACAGTGGTCCCAAAGACATTCCCACCTTGTGTTGGGCGATGTTGATCCGGCTGGCAGCAGCTGCCACACCGGTCTTTGAAGAGTTCAACAAAAGGGAAAAAAGGGGATGCCCGCCGGACACGGCTCAATGGTGGTGGGTCTCTCGAGTTGCAGAAACCTACGACGGCACGGGGTACTGCTCATGCGAGCCGCCGACCTTTTGATGGACTCTTGGAGCCCTTCTACCCTCCGGCCTGGTAGCATCGCCACGACGGATACTGCAACTCCCGAACGATCGCCGACCCGGGGACATTCCCCGTGGGACAGCGCGCCCGCCGTCTCGCATCCAGCAAGCGAACGGGAAGTAAAAGCAGTGCGCCGAAGTGAGCACCGAGATTACCTTCGACACTCCTCTGTTAAACCTTCTGCGCCGAATGACAGGTCCAGACCCGCAGTCGGACCAGCGCAGTGGGCGGGTTTGGAGCGGAACGGCAGCTTTAGATCGGTCTTCCGCGTTCTGGGAAGTGTCGAGGCATTGTTAAGGGTTTTCGGACGCGTGCCAATCACAGGCGTAGCGGCATATCCGGAAGCAGGCGTCCGAAAACCCTTAACGAGAGCGGTTGTCTGCGCAGGTGGGACGTCTGCACGATACGGCCTCCCTTGAGGCGAGAGGCCGCATTATCGGAATGCTCTATTCGGCAGCGAGATTCGGCGTCTGCTCAAGCGGCAGGCCGGGGTGACCGGTCAGGCGCTCGCCTTCTTCCGACATCGCCTGGGCTTGTTTTCTCAACGCCGGCAAAATCTCCCTGATCTTCCCCTCGTCTAGGTCGGCGGCGATGCCCGGATAGCCGGCGCGCTCGATCATCGCTCTCAGCTTGCCGCTCTCGAACTGCTCGAGGGTCCACTCGAGCGGATTCTCGACCACCGTGCGGTCCCAGTAGATGCGGTGATTCTTATTGCGTGGGCCGTAATGGTAGTGCGCGCCGTTCCAGAAATGGTCGAATGCGAGCAGCTCGGTCTCCTCAGTGTAGGCCTTGCCCGGCGTACCACCAATATCGGCAAGCACGTGAATGGCAAGGCCGCCATCGCCCACCGGCAGCCGCCGCATCTCGAGGCCGAAGCGGATGTTCCCGGCTTCGAAGATATGCGTGCCGCGGTTGTGCTTCACGGTGTTACGCTTGGTCGCGTAGAGTTCGCGGGCACAAGCTTCCACCCCCGGCAGAACGCTCCTGATTTCATCCATATCGACTGCCTTGGCAATCGTCGGATAGCCGGCGCGCTCGAGCATCTTCGGAAGCTTGGTCCCCAGGGTCTTGATGGTCCAGCCGATCGGATTGCCGCAAGCGATCGGGTCCATCCGGTAGAGATTGGTCAACGATGCCCCGCCCAGCATCTCGGGGCCGGCGACGACAAGATCCTTGTTCTCGGGGCCATAGATGTAGCTCTTCTCGGTGTCGAAGCAGTTGAACCGCAGCAGCGTCGTGTCCTTGCCGACGACCTGTGCCTTGACGGAGATGGCGACGCCCTGGTCAGCGTGATCCTGGATGTTGCCGTCCCACAGCTCATGCCGAACGACGATGGTGAGCGGCCCGGCTGTGAAAGTCCCTTGTGACGCCTGCATCATTTCCATGTGCTCCTACGATTTGGGGGGCAAGGATTTCAGAAGATGAAGAGGGCCGTCTGCAGCTCCAGCCCGAACAGGATCTGCCCGACCGGTTGGAGATGGACGGGGCGGCCTCGCGATTGCTGATACGCCGTGTACATATCACGGAAACGGCTTTCGAAGGGACTTTCGTTGAAGATCGCGGTCGCGCCGGCAGCATGGTGAAGCGAAGCAATCGGGAAGCCGAGCTTCTCACCACGAGCCGAGATCAACGGGCGGACGCTCGGTCTCTCGCTGATTGGCATGCGCGCGCCGGGGGTCATTTTCGGACCAATCGCGCCGTGCACGGCGGCGACCCGCTCGGCTCGGCCTGGCGTTATACCGTGGACGCGGCGTTCTTACCGGGCGCACACAACGCGACAGCGGTGCCGGATTAAAACGCGCCGCGCATGGTGCTGGCCGAGGTTATGACGCGGGCTCCTGGGTCGTGCTGAGCACTGGTCGGAGTCCGACTTGCGGCCAGCCGTGCCCGGGGACAGCGTGACGGCAGCTTACAGACCAGCCGCCCGATGCGTTTTGGTACGGCTCAAATTCGTCGCATGGCTCGCGCGGCGGGGGCGGGCGAGGCGTAGCGCAGCGAGTGGGTGTGATTGTGTGCCCCCACACGGGAGCGAGCCTGCAGCTGCGGGACGGCGTTCTTCACGTGGGCGTTTCAGCCGCGTCCGGTGTGGGGCGAACCTGGTCGATGAGGCCCAGGACGGCGCTTGGTTGGGGGCGAATCTCGTCTGCAAATGGCGGGATCCGACGGCGGGGTGCCCGTCGGAAGAACCGAGACCAGCTGCTCGCCATCTTCGTGCATGGTCAAAATAAAGCCCGGCCGCGCAGGGCCGGTGCCCGCGTGCTGCTGCTGCGATGCTCCCATCCGCCTACAGATAGCCGTAGCTGACGAGGCCAGGAACCGGTTCGGGACCGGCATACGCCTGCTTGGACTTCATTCGTCGTCAAAAGCCTTGGACGACTCAGCCGCGGACCGTTGGAGATCTTCGCGGGTTGGGAATGAATCTCGCGGATTGGCTTCCCGATGGAAAAACGATTAGCAATCGGCGAGCAGCGGCACATCACCGATCGTGACCCGCCGCGGATGTCGAGAAATCCCGGATATCTTGGGTTATCGCTGATCAAGCGGCTCCAAGGATCGCAGACCCAGCTTTCGCGCCCGATCGGCGAACCATCTCGTAGCCTTTGTCGGTCCGGGGAGGTCGAGGAAGCCATGTGAGCGGTCAACTCGGCAAGCCTGCCGCATTGATCCTCTTCAAGCCACCAAGAACAATCGAATGGCTGGACCATTCTGGTAGCGCATTCTCCGGGCCGACCGAGGCTCCAACACGAACGCGTGTCTGAACGCAATTCCTCGCCCCTGGCTCGCCGGTTCAGAACCCGCTTTGCGGGGGATGCGCTCGGTGGGCCTCAGTCCGAATCGCTGCCGCCTTTTTGCCCCTTGGCAACCGCGCCGGCGATGCGGCTAGCCTCCTCCCCGATCGACACCTGGGGTTGCTTAGTCCGAACAGAAGGGGAGATCTCAATGGTCCGTTCTCTTGCTGAGCGCCAGCGCGCCCACGAGCATCAGAAGGTCCGGCTTGCCGGGCAGGAAGCCAGGCGCAATGACGACGAGCGCAAGGCTCGTCTGATCCAGGCCGACCATCGCGCGAGCGGGTGCGCTCGCCGATCTGCGGCAGCCGGCCTCGACGATCCCCGGCAGCCTCAATGATTGGAGGGCCGCTCGGCACCGGCTCCGGCGTCGCCGAGCCAACGCGCGAGGGCAAAGCCGCGCTCGCACCGAAAGGAATGAGCACGCCGCCGCCGGCGATATCTTGCTCACCGCGTCCGAATGGCCCGACAATGAGGCACGATTCGCCGCCGTCGAGGCCCCAGCCTGCGCCGCTGCGGCCGATGCAATGACTGCGCACAGCCTCCCGACCGCCGCCGCGCCCTCGCCGCTGATTGACCGTGCGCTGAGGAAACCATGAGCCGTCTCCGCATCGACCTCGGATGGGGCGTGCATGCCCGCACTATTCGCGCCCGGTCGGGCCGCGGGCGATGGCGCGGCGCAGAGATTGCCCTGCTGCTGCCGGTGATCGGATGGGCGGTCCCGGCCGATGCCGGTCCGCCGTTCAATACGGAATTCGCAGCGCCGATCGGCTACGGGAATGGGGAAGTCGACGTCTACGCCCAGACGACCCACATACAGGGCGACACCTCTGCGAGCCTGCCGGCCATCCAGGCCGATTACGGCGTGCTGCCGAACGTGGAGGTCCGGGCGGTGCTGCCTTTCGCGTTCGACTCCAGTGCCGGGCGGCCGAGCCATTACGGGCTCGGCGATGTTCAGCTCGGCGTCAAATATCGTTTCATCGAAGATGGCGCCGGCGCCTGGTGGCCGCAGGTCAGCGTCTTCCCGCTCCTTCTCGTTCCGACGGGAGACCAGGAGCGCGGCCTTGGCCAGGGACACGCCACTTATTCACTGCCGCTGTGGCTGCAGAAGGACTTCGGACCTTGGACGGTGTACGGCGGTGGCGGCTACTCCTTCGAATATGGTCTAAAAACCCGGAATTCGTGGTTCGCGGGCATTGCCGCGTTGCGCCGGATCGACGACAAGCTCGCCTTCGGCGGCGAGGTGTTCTACAAGGAAGCGCGGATCGTCGGGACACCAAGCGGCACTAACCTCAGTCTCGGCGGCTCCTATAATTTGAGCGCGACCTACCATGTCTATTTCGCCCTGTCGCGAAGCGTCGAGCGTCCGAGCCGCACCAATGAGGGGAGCCTGTACGTCGCACTGGCCGTAACGTTCTGAACCGATCCGGTGCGCCTGCCTCACCCCAAGTCGAGGAACGCTCCCAGCAGGTTTTCATTGAAGCGCTTGAATGGTCCGCGCTCGAATCCGGGTTTGCCGAGACCCCAGGCCCAGCGGGTCGCTCCGGCGCTGAATACCTTGGCGCCAGCCGGAGACTCGAAGTAAACCGCCTCGGCTCGCCGGGGATTGCCATTCACATCCACCGGCGCACCGTGCAGCAGGACCTTGACGGCCTCCGCCGGCAATGGGGGCAAACGCGATCTCTCTACATCCCAAAGGCGGTGGCCGTCGCCGGCCGGATCGCGGTTGTCCCATTCGTAGCCGACAACCTCGGCAGCGACATCGCCCGGCTGATAGCCGGTGCCGGCGAAGAACGGGGCATCTGTGC
>JAFMSA010000701.1 GCA_017353855.1 Alphaproteobacteria bacterium | reverse complement strand
GGCGCTCGCGGGATGAGGATCGAGCCGCCGGCGGTGCGCCCGTAACCGGGGTTGGGTATCCTCCGCTCGGAACGACGAGCACGGGAGTGTGCGGATGAAAGTCGAGAGCCTGGAAATTCTCTGCTGCGATGCGGGCTGGCGAAACTATCACTTCCTGAAACTGTCGACAGATGAGGGGATCGTCGGCTGGAGCGAGTTCGACGAAGGATTTGGCTCCCCCGGGGTCAGCGCCGTCATCGAGCGGCTGGCGGGCCGCATCGTCGGACAGCCTGTTTTCGAGCACGAGCGGATCTATACCGAGCTTTATTGCCTCACCCGGCCGGCCGCAGGCGGCGTGGTTGGCGAGGGGCTCGGGGCAATCGAAAACGCGCTGCTCGACGCCAAGGCCAGAGCGCTGGGGGTTCCGTGCCACGCGCTTCTCGGCGGCAAGGTCCGCGACCGGGTGCGGGTGTATTGGTCCCACTGTGCCACCTGGCGCATCAATCATCCCACCCTCTACACACCGGCGATCACCAGCCTCGACGGTGTGAGGGCGATCGGCGCCGAAGTCCGTGAGAAGGGTTTCACGGCGCTGAAGACCAATATTTTCCTCTACGAGGACGGGGCGCCACGCGGCTGGCGGCCGGGCTTTGGCGCCCCGTTTGCGCCGGAGCTCAATGTCGACAGGAACGTGCTGCGCAACCTTCGGGCTCATCTCGAAACCATTCGCGATGGCGCCGGCCCCGATGTCGACTTGCTGCTCGATCTGAACTTCAACGCCAAGACCGAAGGATATCTGAAGATCCTTCGTGCGATCGCCGATTTCGACATGTTGTGGGTCGAGATCGACAGCTACAATCCCTCCGCGCTCGCGTATATCCGCCGGCAGAGCCCGCACCCGATCAGCTCATGCGAAACTCTGCTCGGACTGCGCGATTTCCTCCCTTATTTCCGCGAGCAGGCGGTCGACGTCGCAATCATTGACGCGGTGTGGAACGGCGTGTGGCAGTCGATGAAGATCGCCGCTGCCGCCGACGCGTTCGAGGTCAACATCGCGCCGCACAATTTCTACGGCCATTTATGTACAATGATGAACGCCCATTTCGCGGCCGCCGCACCAAATCTCAGGATCATGGAAATCGACATCGACCGGCTGGCCTGGGATCACGAGGTGTTCACGAGCGCGCCACAATTCGAGGACGGTCAGCTCGTCGTTCCTGACACGCCGGGCTGGGGCATCGAGCCGAACGAAGAAGCGATCCGTGCACACCCGCCGAAAGCCGCAGGCGGTCTGCTGCACTATCGACGCTCCTGAGGGACAATCCTGGGCGGGCGCCTCAGGCTCAAACCGCAAGGGCCCTGCGCTCGCGCATTGCCGCTTTCCCCTCGTGGCTGCTTGCCGGCAGGTCCATCAGCCGGCGCAGCGCGTCGCGGCCGCGCGACAGCCGCGAGCGCACGGTGCCGATCGGCACGCTCAGGATGTGCGCGGCTGTCTCATAGGACATGCCCTCCAGCCCGACCAGAAGGATCACTTCGCGCTGCTCACCGGGGAGGCGGCCTAATGCGCGCTCAAGTTCGCGCAGTTGCCGCGAGGCGGTGGGATCCGTCGTCGCGACCAGAGAGGCTGACATCTGCTCGATATCGACCGTAGCCTCTTCACGCATCGCACGCCGAACCATGTTGACATACTGGTTGTGCATGATCGTGAAGAGCCAGGCCCTCATGTCGGTGCCGGCTTGCCACAGATGATATTTGGCGATGGCGCGCAGGAGCGTCTCCTGCACAAGATCGTCGGCCCGGTCGCCGCTGCGAGTGAGAGCCCGCGCGTAGCGGCGAAGTCGGGGCGTCTCGCGCTCAATAAGGAAGGGAAAATCCGTCATTTCGCCCTCCTTGCCAATATCGCGTTCTGCTCGATCCCCTGTTGGGGAAACGACGCTAGACAACTAACCAAAGATTGTAATCACCGTATGAACGGCCTATTCCGATTCCGTAAAAAGTTGTAATCGGAATGTAAATACCGCAAAGGTAGCGGCTGCCGATATCCGTTACGTAAATTGCGCTACGTATCAAATATTCCTTGCCATTACATTAACATAACTAGAGACGAGCAAAATATCGGTAGTCAAAGTGCGGGTCGTTTAGGAATTTGGCGCGGCGATGGTCTGCAGACTGCCGTCGTTCGAGGACCGGTGAACTCGCGCTATGTTCGAGCAGAATCCGACCTGCTCGAACGACGATCCAGTTCCCGCGCCCGGATAAATCGGCGGGTTGGCTCTGCGCTTGCAGCGTTGTCGCGGAAAAAGCGCGATATTAGGAGACTGGAAGGGGCGCCGGATCAGCGCCGATGCCTATTTCGAGATTGCCGGGGCGCTCTGCGCGGACGGGCGGGTCACCGCCGCAGTGAGGCGTTTTCCAATGGGAGCAAGAGCCTCGGCTCGGGGCTGTGACGTGGCTGTGATCCGGGCAAGCGCCAAAGGTGCGTCTTACCACACCGCCGGTCCGGCCCGTTCCTTGATACGGTCCTGGGTTGCGCGAACGGAATGTCCTTGCCGCATGACGCCGCCCGTTTGGAGGCCGAGCTTGAACGCGCTTAAACCTGCAGCACTTCGGCGTTGGGGGCGGCTTCGAGTTCACAGGCGTTCACGGTCATCGCCAGCATGCTGTAATAGCCGATGGCGCCCGTAAGCTCGATGAACCCCTGATTGCCGAACCGCCTGTGCACAGCTAACGCACTCGCATCGTCGACCCGGTGCCTGCTAAGAAGCTGCCGCGTAAACTCGACGATCTCGGCGTCTTCGGGAGGAATCCCGCGCGAGTGGCGTTCGCGGATAGCTGTGATAGCGGCTTCCGGCACCCCGAGCCGGCGAGCGGCGCCGCTTTGAGCCCCCCAAACATAGACGGCGTCGAGTTCCCGGGCGA
>JAFMSA010000700.1 GCA_017353855.1 Alphaproteobacteria bacterium | reverse complement strand
CTCTCCTGCTTCAGATAATTCGATATCCACGGATGTACCGCTTCACCCTGGGATCAGACGTCCGCATTCATCACATGGCGGCAAACTTCCGCTTGGCCGCACCGAGCAGTCAAGCCCCGAAGCCGCGCAGCGGCGCGCCGAAGGCGCGGGGCTTGACGGCGAAGGTGCGGACCAAGCGACAATCTGTTTGCCATGATGAGGGCTCGCTTCCGTTGCCGAGCCCTCAGGCGGCCGGCTTCTGGGGCGCAACCTGCTGACCGATTGCCCACAGGAAGGCAGCGAGCTCGCGGGCAATCGCGGTTGTCGCAACAGCGGGCTTCTTGCCACTCGCAATGAGCCGACGGTAGCGAGCGCACAGCCGGATCTGTGCCTTCCAGGCGATGCTGCGGACGCTGAGGGGAAGATCCTCGAGCCGGCTCCGCAAGGTCTCGCCGACCCGTGCCGGATATCGGTAAGTCCACGCTCCCTCGATCAGCACCCGTCGTGCTCGATGATTGCCGGTCTTGGTAATGGCGCCGCGCCGTACCGTGTCGCCGGTCGTGCGTTCCGACGGAACGAGGCCGAGAAAAGCCATCAACTGCTGCGGGGTTGCAAAGCGGCGTACATCGCCAACCTCGGCAACAAAGGTGACCGCGACAAGGAAAGCCACACCCCGCAGGGCTTGGTAGGCTGCCACCACCGGCGCCATTGTCCAGGTCGGCACGATCTCACGCAGCTGCTGCTCCAAAGCTGCCAGGCGAACTTGTGCCGCGTTGATCGCCTCAAGATGATCTTGGAAAACGATCTGCTGCGCCGGATGATGGAAGGTCTGCTTCGCCAGCCAGCGTTCATGCATTTTTGTCCAATGCTCCCCACCCATGAAGATCCGGCCATGGCGGAGCAGGAACGACAAGAGCTGTTGACGCTTTTTCTTGAGATCAATCTTCGCTACCTCGCGAGCGCGGGTTAGATCCCGCACCGCCTCGTGCACGGTATCCGGTACCCAGATCGCGCGCAGTTCCCCAGCGCGCAGCAACTTCACCAGGGTCACGGAATCTCGGCGGTTGGTCTTGACCCGATCGCCGGAGCGCTTCGGAATCATCGTCGGCGCCACCACATCGCAGACGTGGCCCAGGTCGGTCAGTTGTCGATACAGCCCATACCCCGTCGGTCCAGCCTCGTAGCAAAAATGCAGGCGCTCATACTGCCGACTTAGCTTTGTCACCAGCTTTCTGACGGCGTCAGGCGAAGTGTCGATCTCACCCAGATAGCGCACTTCCCCACCGCGACCGCCGTCGGCGATTGCCACTGCATGCTTCTCTTTGGCACTATCAAAAGCCACAAAAGCCAGTCTATGTTTACCCATGGTCCGCCCTCTATGCATTGAGGCTCGGCTCGGCCCATCCGAGCAACCCTCGTTCAATTTTTGCATACGCAGGGCGGACCACCTGATGCGCCAGCTCACCTATCGTTAGCGCTTCCTTAACGGGATTCGTGGACCGCCCTCACGTGCCCCGCCAACGGGATGGCGGGGCTCGAGGAACGGACATAACGTCTAAGTTCGTGGCTCAATTCGCTGTTCAGTAGGTTAGGTTATGCGAACCTTTCGCGACTCGATGACGGCCAAGCAAAATCCTGATGCACTCCAGTAATCGCCGTTCTGCTGAAGAAATGTTGCCGACAAAATCTCCTGTTGCTGAATTTCATATGAATTCGCCGGTCGGCCCCGGTTCAGAGATGGCGGCCTAGGATGATGATCGCGTGGCTGGGAGCCAGCAGATCGAAGGAGATGCCTATGATCCGTTCGTCCATCACTGCTCTTGCTGCGGCTGCGGCATTCGCGAGCGTCGCGGTGGCTCCGAACATCGCCGCAGCGGATTGGTCGGGCCACCGAGCTGACATCGTCCGGGATCGACACGACGTCTGGGCTGATCGCTCCGACATCCGCCGCGACCGCGCGGAACTGAGGAGCGACTATCGCGATGTTAGGCATGATATCAGATCGGGTCACTTCCGCGCCGCCGCCGCCGATCTTGCCGACATTCGCCGCCATCGCGGCGACATCAAGCAGGACCGCAGGGACATCAGACGGGATCGCCGCGACTTGTTCTGGGACCGGAACGGTTACTAGATTCGGAGTTAGAAGTTCGAGGCCTGTCGCACGGTTACCTGGATTCGCTCTGTCCTCGGGAATCGTTCTGCAGCGTCAGGCTGGCGTCGTAGCTGAGCGGGAGATGAAATCGTCGACGTTCTCGAATGTTGCCGCATAGAGCGTCATATCAGGTGGCCGCCGCCATCGAGCTCTGGATCAGGAAATTGGACGCCGACCGACTGCAGGAACAGCGTGCCCGTGTTGGTGAATGCGCGGCCCACGAACTCGAGCACACGCGGCCCTGGCTCACGTTGATCGTGCTGCCGCAGGGTCCGGCCTTGACCCTGCTTCGTCCGGCAATCCATTCTGCCGCCATGGCGGCAGAGCGCTTCGACGTCATCGTGCTCGGCTCCGGCATTGCCGGGCTGTCGGCCCCACACGCGGCCGCGCGCATGGGGCTCAGGCCGCTCGTCCTTGAAAAGGCCGAGCGGATCGGCGGGATCACGGTTCATTCCTACGGAATCATCTGGGTCGGCTGCAATCATCTGGCGCAGGCTTGCGGACTTGCGGACGATCGCGACGATGTCATCAGCTATATGCGGTTCATCGGCGGCGGACAGATCGCCGAGGACAAGATGCTGGCGTTCGTCGACCGCGCGCCGGAGGCGCTGCGTTTTTTCGCGCAATGCGGCATCGCGTTCCGGCTGATTGGCGGCCTCCCAGATCATTATTTCGGAACCGCTCCCGGGAGCCGCGGCGCCGGCCGCTCGCTCGAGACCGAGCTGATCGCAGGCAACGAGCTTGGCCCCTGGCGCCAACGGGTGCTCGTG
>JAFMSA010000699.1 GCA_017353855.1 Alphaproteobacteria bacterium | reverse complement strand
ACGGGCCGTCCTCTTCGACGGCCTTCATCAACGCGTCGGTGACCAGCACCGAAAGGTTGAACATGCGCAACCTGCCGGGCTCGCGCTTGGCATCGATAAAGGCCTCGATGTCGGGATGGTCGCAGCGCAGGACTGCCATCATCGCGCCCCGTCGATAGCCGGCGCTCATGATCGTCCGGCACATGGCATCCCAGACATCCATAAAGGACAGCGGGCCGGAGGCATCCGCGCCCACTCCCCTGACCGGCGCCCCGCGCGGCCGCAGCGTCGAGAAATCGTAACCGATCCCACCGCCCTGTTGCATCGTCAGCGCAGCTTCGCGCAGATGGGCGAAGATCCCTCCCATGTCGTCGGGGATCTCGCCCATCACAAAACAGTTGAACAGCGTCACAGAACGGCTGCTGCCGGCGCCGGCGACGACCCGTCCCGCCGGCAGGAACTTGAAATCGGTCATCGCCTGGTAAAACCGCTCTGCCCAGGGCTCGGGATCGCGCTCAGCCGATGCCAGTGCGGTTGCCACCCGCCGCCAGGTGTCCTCAATCGTCTTGTCGACCACCTCGCCGGAGGGCGCCCTCAGGCGATATTTCATGTCCCAGATCTGCTGCGATATCGAGCCGACGATAGCCATAGATCAAACCACCTCCTGGCCGGAAACCTACCTTGCCGGCGCCGGGAATGAAAGTTCCTAATTCGTTCCCATATGCGGGAAAGGCGGCCTACCGGTTCTGCGCCCGCTTCGGGGCCTCGTGGACCGAAGCCCGGACGCCCGGTTTGCGGCTCGCCACGCGCCGGCCTTCCTGTAATAGCGCGTCCGTCGCGGTTTCGATGCGCTGTTCGAGCTCGAACATCAACCGGGCACGGGGCCAGCCCGGCGGGATCGGTTCGAGGAATTCGAGAACGATCCGACCGGGCCGCTTGAGGAAGCTTCGACGGCCCCAGAAAAGGCCGGAGTTGACCGCCGCCGGGACCAGCGGCAGCACGAGTGCCTGATAAAGGGCGGCAACGCCGGACTGGTACGCTCGGCGCTCCCCCGGCGCCACTCGTGTTCCTTCAGGAAAGATGACGATTGGCCGCTTCGATGCGGCAACCGAGCGAGCCCTTGCCACCATACGGCGCAACGCTCCCGCACCCGCCTTGCGGTTGACCGGGATAGGCCCGGCGCGTGCCGCAAACCAGCCATAGATCGGCAACAGCAGCAACTCGCGTTTCAACACCGGGGCGGGATCCCCCAGCACGACCGGAAGGATCAGCGTATCCCAGGCCGATTGATGCTTCATCGCGACGATGCAGCCGTCACGAGGCACGCCGTCGAGCCCGCGGATCTCATAGCCGATCCCGACGATGGCCCGCAGCAAGGCGAGCACGCTGGCGGCCCAGAACCGGCCGAAGCACATCGTCACCCGGCGCGGCGCCAGCAGCAAGGGCAAGCCAACCACACCCAGAATTGCAGTCCACACGAAAAAGGCCAAGTTGAAGGAGAGCGACCTCACCCAGCTCATCGCCGCATCCCGGCCTGCGTCGGCTCGGGCATGCCGACTTCCGCCGGTTGCAGCCGTTCGAAAAGCGGTCGGAACAACGCCACCAGGTATTTGAGGTATTCGCTCACCAACAACGCCGCCGTACCGCGCCGCGTCCACCACAGTTCCTGTCTGACCTGCCCGGGAAAGACCGGATGCGCCAGGACGGCCATCTCGGGCATCGCCCGGCCGAACTCAAGCAGGCTGCGCGGCATATGGTACCACGCGGTGACGAGGCGCAGGCTATGAAACCCCTGGCTGCGCATCCACCGCGCGGTTTCACGCGCGTTCCCGAGAGTATTGTCTGCTTGATGCCCGAGCACAACGCAGCACAACGCCCGATCCCGGCTGCTCCCGGCGATGCGCAGCAGTTCGTCCAAATCCACCTGGTGATTGACTCCCGAAACGAAAAGCTTGCGGCCCTTGCCGGCGCGCAAGAGCTCGAAGCCGCTCTGAAGCCGCAGACTGCCGCCGGTTAGCACGACGATCGCATCGGTCGTCGCCGCACGCCTCTCGAAGGCAGGCGGCGTTGCAAACCAAATCAGGCCCGCGAGCCAGAGGAGACACAACCCCGTAATCGAGAAGACGGGGTAGCGCAGCGCCCGCCACACGCCGGCGCGCGTCGGGCTCGGGGTGGAGCGGATCCGGTCACCCGGCTTTTTCATCCCAGGATCGCTGTGCGAACCCGGGCCGCGCAGCCCTTGTCGAGCATTTGAGATCCTCAGTCTACCCGCGCCCGCAACACCGCCCGCACATGGCACGACGCAGAGGGCTCATTGCCTTACCGGCGCCCGCAAGCCCGGTCGGGCCTGACTTGTGTCCCCCGGCCGGCGAGCGGGCCCAATCATGGCTCGCCCAGGCCTGCCCAATCAATCGCGCACCTAACGGTCAACTACCGCCGCCTGAAGGGGCGGCAGAGAGATGCGAGCGTGCCTCTCTCACGACAGTCCGGTTGACGGACGTTCCGCCAACGGCAGACATGCCGCCGCCGGCAAGATATTTCACGCCACATTGCGGGCCACGTCGAGCTCGGCATTAACCTCGTAGCCGCGCTTCCGGACCGGAAGGTCGATTGCGTCGGCCGGTTGCGCCGATGCACATGCCCGCACGGGTAGAGCGCCGGCCCGTACGCCGCGGACCAATGGCAACGACGGTGCCACCCGCCTTCGGCCTGATCTGCGAGGAAACAGCTCCACGCCTCCCCGCCGCCGCCGGCGGCGACCGCACTGCCTGGTGCGCGTGCGGATCTCGGCCAGGTTCTCGACCGCGATCACGCTGCCCGGCCCCGCTCTCGCAACAATCTTCCTCGCGCGGACGCCGTCGCAGTCCTTCCGGAACCGTCTGCGTCTGCCGGACAAGCTGTTTCAGGTGCCGCCCGGCCGAC
>JAFMSA010000698.1 GCA_017353855.1 Alphaproteobacteria bacterium | reverse complement strand
GAGCGAGTCTGTGGAATTCGACCCGCCACGGCTGGGTGCCGAGCCTCTCAAGCTCAATGATCTCCCGTGAATGTTCCTGCTCGACACCAACGTCGTATCCGAGCTGCGCCGACCAAGCCGCACCGATCAAAGAGTGGCGGCGTGGGCCGACAGCGTACCGCCCTTGGAAATGTTCTTGTCGAGTATCACCGTGCTCGAACTTGAGACGGGAGCCCTTCTGCTCAGCCGCAGAGATCCACCGCAAGGAACGCTCATTCGCGACTGGATCGAGAACCGAGTACTGCCGGCCTTCGCCGATCGCATCCTGTCGGTCGATACGGCCATTGCCCGGCGTTGCGCCGCACTCCACGTCCCCGATCCGCAGCCCTACCGCGACTCCCTGGTCGCCGCCACGGCGCTCGTTCATAACCTCACGGTGGTCACCCGCAACACAGCTGACTTTCAGCGGATGGTCGTCTCAATGCTGAACCCCTGGACCTATTTGATATCCCACACGGACTAAGGGCCGTACGAGAGGCATGTTTAAAACGGCTTTTCGGGTCGGCTATGCGAATAGCGCCGTCGCTTTTAGCCTGACCGGCTTCTTTTTCCAATTCTTCTTGCAGTGCGGCCCTCTGGGGCGAAACCGTCCGCGAACTCTCCGCCGGCGAGGCCTCATCAGCCCGCTCCCCTGGGCGATATATCGCCGACACGAAACAGGTGGGTGGCCGCACCGCTGTGCATGACCTGCCGCGAGCTGCTACAGCCGGTGAGACGGAACCGGACGATGAAGATGCTACGCCAGATGCACAGCGAGAAAACCGGCCGAAATTTGCATTACATTTTTTCGCCGACCAGCGTCACATACTTCGCAGGCGGCATTGAACTGGGTTTTTCGGCCTGGCCGACGGGCATCGGCAAAGCGATCGTCCCGCCAAGGATCATCGGATGCGCTTTTGTTGCAGGTGCGGCAAAAATTGTTCACGCCGGAAGAGGCTCGCGAAAGGCTGGCCCTCCTGCAGGCAAGTCGAGCCTACGCCGACTGCCCATATGCGTCTGCACGAGCTGGAGCTGGATATCGCCATCGCTGCCGGCGATTCTACCTAGGACGTGCTGTGCTTGGCGTTTGCCGTCGCCATCGGCGCAAACGCAGATGTGACGGCAGACGGGTCCTTTGTTCGGTCGATAGTGTCCCACCCGGATGCGGGCTGCGATGGTGCTGTCCCTGGACATCTGGGCGAAGGCGCGAGACCCCGGCGAGCCCTGACCGACCCACACGGCCCATTCATTGCTGGGGCCAGACACCTCCTGCCATCTTGCCATACAATCGGGCCTCGCTACTATCTGGCTTGGGTGACCGGATTGGGATTGACCAGAATTGCGGCGCGCAAGCACCCTTTTCAGCCCATAGGGGTAAGCGGCGCACTGCCGCAGGCGGTCGCATTCGCGTAATGTTCTCGCGCAAGGCTGTAAGCGAGACGTTTGCCGCGCCGACTGCGCTCGGCGCGCCGGAGTGATGCTATGGCGGACGAAACGCCTTCGCCGTCCTTCGCGGCGCCGCCGCAGTGGTTCGGTTATGTTCGCCGGATCCCGCTTGAGCCGCAGCGGACGACCGCTCCGGTAACGGCGCAGCGCGATCTCTTCGTACTGGCGCATCTCGGCATCCCGCAGGTGGACGCGACGGCTTGGCGGCTCGAAATCGCCGGGCTCGTCGAGCGGCCTATGACGCTTGGTCTCGACGACATCCGCCGCCTGCCGGCGCAGCGGGTCGAGAGCTTTCATCAATGCGCCGGCGCGCCGCGCCGCCCCGATCTCGCGGTGCGCCGGATTGCCAATGTCGTCTGGACCGGCGTCGACCTCGCCGAGCTGCTGCAGAGCTGCGGCATCCGAAGGGCGGCGCGCTACCTGTGGGCCTATGGTCTCGATCATGGCGAATATGACGGCGTCGATGCCCCGTGGTATGTCAAGGACATGCCGCTCGCGCGGCTCGATGCGGGTGGGGTGCTGCTCGCCTATGCCGTCAATGGCGAGCCGCTGGCGCCGGAGCACGGTTTCCCGCTGCGGCTCGTCATCCCGGGTTATTATGGTACCAACACGGTCAAATGGCTGTGGCGCATCGAGCTCGCCGAGCGGCGCGCCGGAGGTCCGTTCACGACCGTGCTCTACAACGATCCCGATCCGGCCTCGGGCGGCACCCGCCCGGTCTGGGAGGTGCCGCCAGAGGCGCTGATTGTCGCCCCCGCCCCCGGGCCTATCGCGATGCGGCCGGTCGAGATCCGGGGCTGGGCCTGGGCTGCGGCCGGTATCGAGCGGGTCGACCTTAGCCTCGATGGGGGTGCCGACTGGTTGCCGGCGCGGGTCGAACCGCGCCGGCAGTGGTCATGGCAGCGTTTTGCGTTCGCTTGGCGGCCGCAGCGGCGCGGCAGTTTCACCTTGGCGGCGCGGGCACGCGATATGCGGGGCGCCGTGCAGCCGATGGAGAGGGCGCGCAACGCCGTGCACACAGTACCGGTGAGGATCGAATAGCCTCACTCCTGTGATCTTGTTGAAGTCGTAGGTGCCTACACCCTGCAGCAGCAGAAACCGGCAATCCGCGTCACCGCAGTTCGAGATGCGATGCGCGGTCTTGGCCGGGATCCGGTACCTCGCGCCGCCGGCGACGCGCCGGTCGGTACCCGGCCCTGGACCCGAAGCGTGCCGGCGGGACAGAAATACCACTCGGTGATTGCCGTGTGATGATGCCGCGGGATCACGTCGCCCGGCGCCAGCGTGTAGAGCCGCGCGCGAATATCGACGCCCTGAGCGATGTCCATGTTCTTCGCCCTATAGCCGCCACGCCAGTTCCTCCGCATTCACCGGACACCCTACGGCGAAATGGCTGCGGGCTCGGCCCCGATCGGCAATAACCGTAGCAAGGCGCGCCGCG
>JAFMSA010000697.1 GCA_017353855.1 Alphaproteobacteria bacterium | reverse complement strand
TTCAGCTGGCTCGCGAGAGATGGCGCAGCGTGGACGAGGCCGCGACCCGCCTCTCCGCGCTATAAGCCTCGTGATTGGCCTCGATATCACCGAGGCGGTAGAGATAATTGACCATGATGCCGGCTGATTGCTCCAGGCCCCTCGGCGATACGTCGCCGAGCCAGTTGATGCGCTCGACCCTCGCACCATTGCTCAGATGGAAATGCGCCACACCGTCCAGCGCGCGACCCGACGGAGCTCGCTCCCTCAGGAGATAACGCGCGCACAGCCGGATCAACGGTTCGCGGATCGCCGCGACAATGCGCTGGTCCCGGTGCCAGTTCTCCTGGTTGAGCACTGCGAGTAGATTCGCCTCCGAGCCCCCCTCGCCGAGCGCCGCAATCGCGATCCGCTCAGCCGGCAGCAGAAAATCGTCCGATCCCGACCGGGCCTGGCGCTCGAGCCAGGACCGAAAACCGGGCACCGGGGACAACGTCGCGTAGATTTTGACGCGCGGCAGCTCTATCGCCAGCGCGTCGACGACGCGTTTGATCAAAAAGTCGCCAAAGCTGATGCCGGCGAGCCCTCGCTGGCAGTTCGAAATCGAATAGAATATCGCCGCATCGGCGGTGTGCAGATCGCCGATCGGGGCCGTTTCGTCGAGCAGAGCGTGAACGTCGCCCGACATCCCGGACGCCAGCGCCACCTCGACGAAGATCAACGGCTCGTCCGGCATGCGCGGGTGAAAGAAGGCGAAGCAGCGACGGTCCGCGTCAAGGCGGTTTTTGAGATCGGTCCAGCCGCGGAATTCGTGAACCGCTTCGTAGACCATCAGCTTCTCGAGCAGTGAAGCCGGCGACTCCCAGGTGATCCGCTTGAGCTCGAGAAAGCCGATGTCGAACCAGTTCGCCAGCAGTCGCTTCAGATCGTCCTCTAGCCCGCCCAGCAGCGGATCCTGCCCCCCCATGTTCAGCAACTCGGCGCGCCGGTCGACGAGAAATTTGACACCCTCGGGGAGCGCATTGAACTGCCGCAACAGCGTTATGCGCGGCGGCTCGAGTGCCGCGCGCAACGCGCGCTCGCCGGCGGCGCGCTCGGCGGGCTCGGTCGCGCCGGCCAGCGCTTCGCATCGTCGCTTGATCTCGTCGTGATCGACGTCGAATTCCCGTGCGAGGAGCTGCAGGAAGCGCTCGCGCCCGGCCGGATCGAGGGACAGATAAGTACGGCCGAGATCCGCCGCGCGGGCGCGCGCCGTGACGTCGCCTCCCGTTCCGTTCAGGCAGGCGAGCATTTGCTGATGGAGCCGGCCGACGTCTTCGCCGGGGAGATCCGGCCGTGTGGCGCCCATTAGCACGCCACGCGCAGACTCGGCGATGTCGCGCCATGCGCTGCGCAGGTTCATCAGCGTCCTGTCGAAAACACCCTCAAAGAACCCGGCTGGAGCGGGATCGCTCATCGTGGCGGCTCATGCGGCAGTGGTCGGGCGCCCGAACATAAGTCTTTCCTGAACCTCCTCGGGCTCAAGCCCGAGGGTTCTGAGGGGCATCCCGGAAACTTTCCGCGGCTCTCGCCACCGCGTTGTGCGGTGGATGCATCATCCGCGGCCTCGGCTCCGGGCCTATCCTCTTCGACGGACGATCCGCTCCGAGGCTTATCGCGCAGGGATCGGCGGAGCCTCTCCCGCTCGCAGACTGACAACACTCGACACCGTCCGTCGCAGCAGGGTCCGCCAGCCGCCCGGCTTTGCCGGGATCGCATCGAGCCGATCGTTGCGCGACAGCACTTCCAGTCTTACGCGCAACCGACTGGATAACTGGATTTTGCCTCAGAATCAATCGCCCAAACGATGGCATCCAAACCGGCCCCGCCGGCCGACGCTATCTCCGCGCTGCGGGGCGAAGCTTGCCGCGCGTCCCGGCCAATCCGCGAAAAGCGTTAGCGGCGGCCCGGTATCGCGGCGGTCGCGCTCTGAGCCTCACCCCACAAGTCCTTGAGCACCGCTGCGGCGGCGTCGACCAGATCCTCGGCGATCAGCCCCGGACCGACCCGGCGGGCGGCAGCGCCGTGAATCCACACCGCGGCCGCTGCCGCGGCGAATGGCTCCATGCCCTGCGCGAGGAGCCCGAGCACCATACCCGAGAGCACATCGCCGCTTCCCGCCGTCGCCAGGTAGGGCGGCGCATTGGCATTGATGGCGGCGCGGCCGTCAGGAGCGGCGATCACGGTGTCGGCTCCCTTGAGCAGGATGACGGCGCCACTCTGTCGCGCCGCACGCCGCGCCCGTTCGAGCTTGCTGCCGGACGTGTCGAACAGACGCGCAAACTCGCCCGCATGCGGCGTCATTACACAGGAGGTGCGCATAGCGGCGAACAAGGAATCGGGCCTTTTCGAAAACGTGGTCAACACGTCGGCGTCGAGCACGGTGCGCTTGCCGGCCTCGAGAACCGCCAGCGTCCTGTCGCGGGTTTCCTCGCCGACACCCGCACCCGGACCGATAAGCGCTGCATTTCGCCGCGCATCGGCGAGCAGCGTGCGGAAATCCGCAAGACCGCCGACCGGCTGGACAATGACCCCGGTGAGCGCCGAGGCATAGATCGGAAAAGCGGCTTCGGGTGCCGCGACCGTCACGAGCCCGGCACCGAGGCGGGCGGCGGCGCGCGAAGCAAGGCGCGCCGCGCCGGTCATCACGGCACCTCCGGCCACCAACGCATGCCCCCGCGTGTATTTGTGGGATTCGAGAGCGGGCCACGGGAAGTCCCCGATCCACCAATCGGGCTCATTGGCGGCCGTCTCGCACGCAACCTGGCCGAAGACCGCGTCGGGGATGCCGATCGGGGCGAGCACGGTCTCGCCGCAATAGACGCGGCCCGGCAGCAGCAGGTGACCGGGCTTTTTGCGGAAGAACGTAACGGTTACCGTCGCCCGAGG
>JAFMSA010000696.1 GCA_017353855.1 Alphaproteobacteria bacterium | reverse complement strand
CCGCGCACCGTGACCCCGCCTGAATCCTCGTCAACGAGCTGCGCCACGAGCTCGCCGTCCTGCTCGCCCCAGGCCTTCGAGCGGTCGGCCTGCGGGTTGATGATGACATAGGTCACGAACAGGTCGTTGCGGCGGGCATAATCGAAATAGTCGAGCAGCGCCTTGGCGCGCGCCTCGCCGTGCCGGCGGAAAATCCCGATCCCGATCACCTGGCCGAGGAGGCTCGAAGCGACGTGGTCGGGTGAGCGGCCGACAAAACCGCCCGACAGCTCGGCCCAGGCGACGAGCGCCTGCCGCCGCTGCACCAGCTCCTCGTAGCTCGTGGGCAATTGCCAGCTGCGGTTAGTGCGGCGTTTGCTGCCGGAGGGCGCGAATGTCATTCTCTCGAGGTTTTCGGGCCGGGACTGGAACTCATAGAGCGCGGCCGCCGAGGCGACGGCATTGCGGAATGCGGGATGCATCGTCACGTCGGCCACGCGCTCGCCATCGACATAGACGGCCCGCCCGTCGCGCAGCGACGCGATATGCTCGGCACCCGTCTTGCAGATGCCGTCGACAGTGTTGCCCATCGGGTATCTCCCCGTTACCGTTTACTTTCCAATGACAGGCGGAGATGCCCGGTGAGGCAAGACCCGACGCAAGAGCCCCGCAGCCGGTGGGAATTGCTGACCCAGACCGGCGCCGGGACGCCGATGGGCGAGTTGCTGCGCCGCTATTGGTGGCCGATCGCCGGCGCCAGCGAATTCGAGCAGCCGGGCACGCGGCCGGTGCGGCTGTTGGGCGAGGATCTCGTGCTCTACAAGGATCTCGGCGGGCGTTGGGGTCTCCTCGACCGGCATTGCCGCCATCGTCGCGCCGATCTCAGCTATGGGTATGTTGAGGCCTGCGGGCTGCGCTGCAACTATCACGGCTGGCTCTACGACGAGGCGGGAAGCTGCCTCGCGCAACCCTACGAGGACATTGCACACCCTGAAGCCCGGCTGCGCGACGCGGTCCGCCTGAAGGCCTATCCGGTTGCCGAACGGGGCGGGCTCATATGGGCGTACCTCGGGCCGCCGCCGCGGCCGCTGCTGCCGGATTGGGAATTCTTCTCCTGGCCCAACGGCTTCCGCCAGATCGTCAAGGCCGAGATCCCGTGCAACTGGTTCCAGTGCCAGGAGAACTCGATCGATCCCGTGCATTTCGAATGGACCCATTCGAACTGGAGCCTGCGGCTCAAGGGCAGGACCGGCCCTTACACTCCACACCATGTCAAGATAGATTTCAGCGAGTTCGAATACGGCTTTCAATACAAGCGCATCCGGTCCGACACGAGCGAGCGCGACGATCTGTGGACGATTGGCCGGGTGTGCCTGTGGCCGAATGCGCTCTTCACCGGCAATCACATCGAATACCGCGTCCCGGTCGACGACGGGAACACGCTTAGCATCACCTGGGCCTTCAGCCGCGTACCGAAGGAGTGCGAGCCCTACGTCCAGCCGAGGATCCCGACCTGGCAGGGGCCGATTGCCGACGCGAATAGCGGGCGCTGGATCACCAGTCATGTGATGAACCAGGACTTCGTGACCTGGGTGGGGCAAGGGCGGGTGGCCGACCGCAGCCGGGAGTATCTCGGTCCCAGCGACCAGGGCATCATCATGATCCGGCGCCGCTTTCTGCGTGACCTCGAAGCCATCGCACGCGGCGAAGACCCGAAGGCGGTGCTTCGCGACCCGGAGGCTAACCGCGCTATTCGCCTGCCGGTCGCCGACCGTGCGCGGCTGGCCGAGGGCCTGACCCGGGCCGAGATGCTGCGCGATCCGCTCAGCCGGCGCGGGCTCGGAGGCTACGTCTTCCAGACCGGCCAGCCGCTCGAAGTACGCGAGGCCTTCCTCGCTGCGATGGGCTACAACGCTGTGGAATTCACCGCCTCCGGCGAGCTGTTCGACCCGCTCGCCCCGGCCCCGCGCTGAGCGTCCTTGCGGCAACCCCGCACGGGCGCCGCGACGGCAGGCCGGCGGGTGTTTGCCGCCTTGGCAAGGGCGTCGCGAATTTTTTCGCAACCGATCCGTGAGGGTGCCGAACAAGCAATGCGGTTTAGCAGGTGCGGGCGGGTGTGCGATCCGGCTCCTGTGCAGGCGTGCTCAGCGTTATGTCACCGCGTCTTTGGGCAGGATCGAGCTGTCGTATCCAAGGCACGGATGAGCCTCGAGCAGAGGCGCCGATTCCGCCGCAGCCGCGTCGAGGCCAGAGTCAGACTTCTCCTGATGCCGCTCCCGATCGACCCCGTAAGTCTCCGCCCGGGGCGGCGTCAAAAACACTCGCCAATAATAACGGCGGGTTTCGCCGAGCGCGGCCAGGACCGGTTCGCCGGCCAGGTGGTGAAGGGCGGCGTCATCGATCGGCCCCCCTGGCGAAGAAGACCCAGCCATGGGGCGACGCCGCCGCTCGGTCGGCGAGAGCCGTTGCAATCGCGCGGCGCGCAAAGCGATCCCGTCCCCCACGGCAGCGCTGAGCCGCCTTTGTGCAGCTCTTCCCGGACGATCCGCCTGTCCTCCTCGACGATCGCGTGCCTGCGCCGGTCGAGTTCGCCAATCAGCGCGGATTTGCCGCCACCCGAACACCCGGAATACGACGGACCCCTTCAATCTCGACCACGAAGGGTTCGGGTCGGCGGGACGCTCAGCCGACCCGGACGAGCGCGCCGCCATCGACCGGCAACGCCACGCCAGTGATAAAATCGGCTTCGTCCGAGGCGAGGAACAGCGCTGCATTAGCGACGTCCCAGGCGGTCCCCATCTTGCCGCGCAGCGGCACCCGAGCGTCGCGCTCCGCCGCGACCTCGGCCCGGCTGCGATTGCTTGCGCGGGCGCGCGTGTCGACCGCCATCGGCGTGTCCATCAGCCCCGGCAGAATGCAATTGGCGCGAATGC
>JAFMSA010000138.1 GCA_017353855.1 Alphaproteobacteria bacterium | reverse complement strand
CCATCAAACAGGCCGCCTTGCTTGAGATACTCAAGGAAAAACGGCAACTGGCCCAGCGGCGTCACCGCCGCCCGTTCGCCCTCCTCCCATTCCACGTGAATCCGGCCACCGAACGTGTCGACCACAACCGGCCCTTTGCTGGTAGCCTCTACCAATGGTTGATCACCCGCTGGGTGCGCCGCGGGAAGCGCTCGATCCGTGCTCATCTGATTGCATTTGCACGGATTCGGCGATTTTGCCAACCCTTAACCCAACCTAGCTCCTAGGCTCATAGACTAGGCGGCCTAGTCATTCGCAGACAACCTCTCGGCTCGGAACCACCAGCGAATCAGCGAATAGAGCCGATCACCTTGAACGGATGCCGATGGAGCCCTCATGACAGCCCCGGCGCCGCGGCGATAGATGGCGTCGATCAGCCTGCCGTCGGCATCGAACTTGTTGACGCCGCGTCTTGTGATTTCCGTGTAATCAGGGTGGTGCGTCGACTTCGACGGATGCGACACCGCCGGGCCGAACCGCCGGCTGTAATCGAGAAAGTCCCTGGACTTCGAGCTGCTGCTCCCGCACCACGAGAAGTCGTGGTCGAGCAGGCCTTCGGCCATCGATCTTTCCGCTTGTCGTGATGTCCAAATCGTCAGCTGCGCCGCGCGCTGTCAAACCGGCAATCGCCCTGGTCGCCATGCGTCGAACCGATTAATCTCGACGCCACCTGGAGGAGGATTATGAAATTCGTACTGTTTCAGACCACCGAGCGCGACGAGCCGTCGCCCGGTCTGCTAACTGATCGCGGGGTTGTTGACATCGCGGGTATTGTAGAGCGGGGCTATACCCCGCAATTGACGATGCAGGGCCTGATCGATTCGTTCGACAGATTACGGCGCCCACTGGAGCGGCAGGCCTCGCAGGGCGAGGCCCTGCCGCTCGGATCGGTGCGTCTGCGGGCGCCACTGCCACGGCCGGGCAAAATCCTTTGCTGCATCGCCAATTACTGGGAGCACGCTCAACGCGAGGCGCGCCCGCTCAACATGTTCTTGAAGAATCCGGAAGCGGTCGTGGGGCCGGGCGATACGATCGTATTGCCTGAGTTCACCGAGCCGTGGATCTTCATGCACGAAGCCGAACTGGCGCTCGTCATCAAAGGCCCCGCCAAGAAGGTCAGCCAAGCGGATTGGAAGAGTGCCGTGTTCGGGTATACTTGCTTGATTGACGTGTCCGCGCGCGGCGAGGGCAGACGCACCTGGAAAGCCGGCAGCTGGCTTGGCAAGTCGTTCGACACCTTCGCGCCGATCGGCCCGTGTATTGCTACAGCCGACGAGGTTCCTGAGCCCAATGATCTGGTCGTGCGGTTCTGGAACGATGGTCAGCTGCGCCACAACTACAACACCGACGATATGGAGCACCGGGTTCCGGAGCTTGTCGAGTTCGCATCGACGATAATGACCCTGAACACCGGAGACCTTATCGCCTGCGGCACTAATCACGAGGGCCTCGGCGCACTACAGGACGGCGAGACCGTCGAGATCGAGATCGAGCACATCGGCCGTATGTCGCTGAGGGTCTCCGATCCCTTAAAACGAAGCTGGGAGCGCGGCATCTATATGGGCGCCGACTCGACCAATCCAGAAGCCGTTATACGCCATCGCCCGCAACGCTAGAGTGAGGGCGGGCGATCCATCCGAGCGGCAGCCTCGTCGCTCCTGCGGCTTCCAGGGCTGGAACGGTGTTTCCGGCCGGTCAGAGCAGGGCCTAGCCCTTGACGTAAACGATGTCGCCTTCGATGCGCACTTCGTAGACCGGCACTGCCGTAGAGACCGGTCCGTTAACCAGCTCTCCGGTGCGCACATCGAACTGTGCGAAATGCAGAGGGCACTCGATCAGATGACCTTGCAGCTTGCCGCGCGACAGCGGCGCGCTGCGATGCCCGCAAACATCGCTGATCGCATAGAAGGCGCCATCTACATTGGCCAAGACCCGGCGTTCGCCGTTGACGGCGACCCATTTCATTTGGCCCGGCCGCAGCTCATCCGCCTGGGCCACGGGAACAAACCCATCGGACATCCAGTAAACGGGCCTCCTCCTTGTCCCCGCCGCGCACCGAGTGAGCCTGCTCGCCAGGCTGCTGGTCAGCCCGCAGGCGCAGGGAGAGGGGTGGAGCGGCTAGTTCGGCCTGAAACCGAAGAGCTTCGCGGCATTCTCCGAGGTGATCTTTCGACGATCCTCCTCCGGAACACCGGCAAAGATCCGCCCCAAAAAGTCTTGGGACCGCGGCCAGGTCGATTCGGCGTGGGGGAAGTCGCTACCCCACAGCATCGTCTCGACGCCGATCCGGTCGCGCATTTGGACGCCGAGCTCGTCCTCCATGAATTCGACAAACATGTTGCGCCGCCAATAATCGCTCGGCAGCAGGCCCTCGCGCGACTTCCACCCCTTCGTGAACACCGGCCGCTCACGGTAGGTGAAATCCATCTGCTGCAGCCAGTGCGGGATCCACGCCGTCTCGTGCTCGACCGAGCCGACCTTGAGCCGCGGATAACGGTCGAAGACGCCAGCGAACAGCATCGCCGATAGCGAGTACCGCACCCAGTAATCCGTCGTCGACCGGCCCGCGCCGGTCATCTCGGCGACATTCATCGTGAATTCGTTGCCGGGAACGCCGTCGCGCGGCGTCGCGATGTGCAGCAACAGCGGTATCCCGAGATCCTGCGCGGTCCACCACAGGCGCTCGTAGACGGGGTGCCGGTAGGGCTTGTCGGGAAGCGGCGAGACCGGGATGAAAGCCCCGACGAGCCCCAGTTTCTTGCAGCGCTCGAGCTCCTGGCAGCCCTCGTCGACATCGTCGACATTGAGCATGCCGATCCCTTTGAGGCGCTCGGGATAGGGTTTGCAGAAATCGGCAATCCAGTCGTTGTAAACGCGGCAAATCTCGCTCAGCAATTCGCTGTCGGGGACGCGATACCAGAAGAGCCCCTGACTCGGCTGCAGGCACGAGCCCCACACGCCGTCTTCCTCGTTCTCCCGGATCATCGCGTGCGGATCGTAGCCACCCTTGCGGACGTCTTCCCAGACGCCGAGAAAATCGATCTGCGAGGGGTCCTCAAAGCGCTGCCCGGCCTGCATAACGGCCCCCAGTGTGCCGACTTGCAGGCCATCAAGCACCCAGGCGTCGTATTCCCGGCCGCCCGGGGTCTTGCGGCGTTCCATCCGCGGCGCCCGGTCGCGGAACCTCGGCTCTATGCGGCCAGTGTACATGTCGGGCGGCTCGACGATGTGGGAATCCGCCGAGATCAGCTTGTACTGCGCCATCTAGGAACTCCTCCGTGTGTCGCCGACTGTGTGCGGCCGGTTGCGTCAAAATGACCCTTTGTCATCGTTTAGCGGACGGTAGGTCCGAGCAATCGGCTAGTCAAGCGACGGCTGCGCGCTTCTCAAACAGCCTCATCTCGGACAGGCTCGACGGCCGCCGACGCAATCTTTGCCGCCGATCGCTATGCCGCAGCAGTCTGATTGCCTGCGACGCCCCACGAAGGCGGAGTCGGACAAAGAGAGACCGGGTCGTATCGGCCTGCGACCGCGTGCGGCCGGCCACAGACGGCGCCGTGTGCTGCACGGCGGGTGCAAATCTGTCCAGCTACCAGTCGGCGATGGCGAGCATCAAAGCCTGGCGCTGAGACGGGCCGGGTCAGCCGCCGCGCTATCGTGGTGCGATGAGCATTGCACCGGCAGGACGGCTCTCCGTGACAGCGCGGGCCTGAGGAAAAATCGAACGGCCCGATGAACCAACAAGCCAAGCCGTCACCGGAGCCAGTCTTCACTAACACGAACAGCCACACCCGCCCGTGAACCACCTTTGAGAGCCGTGGCGCGTATCGCTTGCGCCGGCTCAACGGCAAAGACACGAAGAGCCGCCTGCGGAATTCGGTCACAGCCGACAGCGGCAACTGTGCAGCCGCGTGCACTGCAGGGCCAATCGGCCGGCTTTACCCCGTTGTGCGGCAGATCTGCGGGCAATGCGCGGACTGGCACAGTCGGGGGTGCCCGCCGAGTTCATGTCCAGTCAGTGCATCTTCGAGCGGCACTGTGCCGGATGGCTCCCGGCCAACGGGCGCTGTCAGTGCGAAATATCAGCGGCCGATGGCATGGCGATCCGCCACGAACCCCTTCGCTTCCGCCTTCATCCGGGAGAGCCGGGGTCTGCGCCGAACACCCGGCCGAAAATCGTATCGACATGTTTGAGGTGGTAGGCCAGCTCAAACAGGTCGTCGATCGTCTGCGGTGCAAGGAACCGGGTGATCTCGGGGTCCTGCTTCAGGAGATCCGAAAAGCGGCCCTGACCGTCCCAGCCCGCCATTGCGTTGCGCTGGACCGCACGGTAGGCGTCCTCACGGCTCATCCCGGCCTGCGTGAGCGCCAGGAGCACCCGCTGCGAGTCGATGAGGCCGCCCAGCGATTCCAGGTTCTGGCGCATGTGCTCGGGATAGACAACCAGCCGGTCGACGAGCCCTGTCAGCCGCGCGAGGGCGAAATCGAGGCCGATCGTCGTGTCCGGCGCGATGATCCGCTCGACCGAGGAATGCGAGATGTCACGCTCGTGCCACAACGCGACGTTCTCGAGTGCGGGCACAATGGCGGAGCGGACGAGGCGGGCAAGCCCGGTCAAATTTTCCGAAAGGACCGGGTTGCGCTTGTGCGGCATCGCCGAGGAGCCTTTCTGGCCCGGTGCGAAATACTCCTCAGCCTCGCGGACCTCAGTGCGCTGCAGATGACGGATCTCGATAGCGAGCCGCTCCACCGCCGCCGCGATCAGCGCCAGGGTCGCAAAAAACTGCGCATGGCGGTCGCGTGGGATCACCTGCGTGGAAATCGGCTCCGGCTCGAGGCCGAGCTTGTCGGCAACATAGGCCTCGACCCGCGGATCAATATTGGCGAAGGTCCCGACGGCACCCGATATTGCGCAGGTCGCCACTTCTCTGCGCGCGCCAAGCAGGCGGGCCCGGTTGCGCGCGAATTCGGCGTAATGACCGGCGAGCTTCAAGCCAAACGTCGTCGGCTCGGCATGGATGCCATGGCTGCGGCCAACCGTCAGTGTGAATTTGTGCTCGAAGGCGCGGCGTTTCAGCGCTGCAAGCAGCGGCTCGAAATCCGCGAGCAGTAGGTCGGCTGCCTGTTTCAGCTGCACCGCAAGGCAAGTGTCGAGCACGTCGCTCGATGTCATCCCCTGATGGATGAAACGCGCTTCGGGGCCGACGTGCTCCGCCAGGTTTGTCAGAAAGGCGATGACGTCGTGCCGGGTCTCGCGCTCGATCTCGTCGATGCGTTCGGCCTCGAAGGCGCCGCGCTCCCATACCGCGCGTGCCGCAGTCTCGGGGATTATGCCGAGCGCGGCCTGAGCATCGCAGGCATGGGCTTCGATCTCGAACCAAATGCGGTAGCGGTTCTGCGGCGACCAGATCCTGGTCATCGCCGGGCGGCTGTAGCGCGCAATCATGCCATCACGATCTCATCATAGCCCAGCCGCCGAAGCGCACCGGCCATATGTCGCGGGACCGGGGCGGCGATTTTAAGCGGCGGACGGCCGGAATATAGCGGCAGGACGATCGATCGGGCGTAAAGCTGCAGCGGTTCGCCGCTCGAAGAGCCGCCATAGACGGGATCGCCCACGACCGGACACCCAAGCGCGGCACAATGAACGCGCAGCTGGTGGGTTCGGCCGGTGCGCGGCCGCAATTCGAGCCAGGCGCGACCTGCCGCCGCGCCGCAGACCCGGTAATCCGTAACCCCCCTCTGTCCGGCGGAATCGACCGCCATTCGCCATCCCGTACCCCGGGTCAGCTTTTTGAGCCCGGTCTCGATCCGGCCCTCGGCTTCGGGCGGGTGACCCTCGACGACCGCCCAATAGACCTTCTCAACCTGGCCGCGGGCGAACAGCGCTCCCAGGCGCCGCAACGCTTTGGGATGACGGCCAAGGACAAGGCACCCGCTGGTGTCGCGATCGAGCCGATGGGCGAGAGCGGGAGGCTTCGGCAGGCCGAATCGCAAGCCGTCGAAGGCGCTCTCCAGATTTGGGCCGCCGCCGGGCCCCGGATGCACCGGGATGCCGGCCGGTTTGTCGATGACGAGAATGAGCCCGTCGCGGTAGAGGACCCGGTCCGCGAGTGCTGCCGGGCGCATCGGCCGATTACTCCGCGGCCTCGCAGGCGCCGGGTGCCGCGCGGAAGCGAGTGCGCAAGGCGTCCCAGTCATCGGCACCAAGACGCTGGAACATCTGCGGCAACGTGATTTCCTCAACCGGTGGCGGATGGCGCTGGCTCGCCTTGAGCGCGGCAAGCAACCGATCACAGACCCCGATGACGCCCTTGATCAAGAGGCCCGGGAGAATCGCGAGCTTATAGCCCATTGCCTCAGCATCCCGCAGATCAAGATCGGGTGTCTTGCCGCCTCGTACAACGTTAAGGACGCAGGGACCCCTGACCAGACGCGGCACCGCAGCGATCTCCTGTTTATTTTGCGGCGCTTCGACGAACGCCATATCGGCTCCGGCGGCGAGTGCTGCATTGGCGCGCGTGACCGCCTCGTCGAGTCCTGCGAGCGCACGCGAGTCGGTGCGGGCGATGATCACAAACTCGGGATCGCGCCGCGCGGCTGCCGCGGCGCGGATCTTGGCAATGTAGTCCTCGCGCGGGATGATCTGCTTGCCATCGAGATGGCCGCATCTCTTCGGGAATTCCTGATCCTCGAGGTGAATGCCGGCGACGCCGAGGCGCTCGAACTCACGTACCGTGCGAAACACGTTGAGTTCGTTCCCGTAGCCGGTATCGGCATCGGCGACAACCGGCACATCGACGGCGGCCGTGATGCGTCCCGCATTGGCCGCCATCTCGGACATCGTGACGAGGCCGAAATCGGGGTAGCCCAATGTCGCCGCGGTGCCGGCGCCGGTCATGTAGACTGCCGCACACCCTGCCTGTTCGATGAGCTTGGCCGTAATGCAATCATAAGCGCCGGGCGCCACGATCAACCCGTCCCGCCGCAATAGCGCGCGAAAGCGGTTGGCCTGGGTCATCTCTCCTCCAATCGTGCTGTTGTCTGATACGGTGTCCCGATCGCGACGTTACGGCCTTCGACCCCACGAAACATTATCGAACGGGTGCACGCGGGCGCATGGGACAGGCCCGCAGCGCTACACACCAAGTGCGGCCTTGACACGCTCGCGCGTCAGCGGCAGTTCGCGGATCCGAACGCCGGCCGCATCGGCGAGGGCATTGGCGATGGCCGCTGAAGTCGGGCCCTGTGCGGCCTCGCCGGTGCCGAGGAAGGGCTGCCCGGGACGGTCGACGACATCGACCTCCACGCTTTCGGGGATATCCGCAAAGCGCAAGATCGGATAACTGCTCCAATCAGCGCTCGTGATCCGCGTGCGGTCAAAACTCACCGCTTCGTAAAGCGTCCAGCTCGCCGACTGGAGAATGCCGCCTTCGATCTGGTTCTTGATCCCGTCCGGATTGACCGCCTGGCCGCTATCGGCCGCCGCGACCGCGCGGATCAGCCGAACCCGCCCGCTTTCGCGTTCGACCTCGACCTCGACGGCAATCGCCGTGTAAGCGGCGAGGTTCTTGTAGCGCGCAAACGCAAACCCCCGCCCGCGATGCTGTTCCCGCGCGTAGCGGGCCCATCCGAAGCGATCGGACGCCGCAGTGACGACATCTCGGGCGCGCGGGTCGGCCAGATGGCGCAGGCGAAACTCGACAGGGTCGGCGCCCGCCTGTTTGGCGAGATCGTCGACAGAGCTCTCGATCGAGAAGATGTTCATATAGGCGCCCAGCCCACGCAGCGCGGAAACACGGATCGGCATCGCCGGGATGAAGTGGTTCGTGACCCGAGCCTTCGGAATATTATAGAGCGGAATCGCATTGCGGTCGCCGCCCCCTTCCGGCATCGGAATGGGCCGCGGCGGCGGGGGGGAGGAGGGAGGATCGAGAAGCCAGGCCGGCATCAGATTGCCGGCCGTAGCGGGGCGCGTCGAGTGAGTATTGCTCCAGACGTCGTATTGCCAGGCGCTGATCATGCCGCTGTCGTCGAGCGCGGCTCTCAGCTTGCTGACCATGGCCGGCCCATAGGGCTCCCACAGGTGCTCCTGCTCGCGCATCCACTGGACGCGCACCGGCCGCCCCGGCAGGGCCTGCGCCAGCAACGCCGCATCGGCGGCCGCGTCGTCCGCGCCGTTATGGCCGTAACATCCCGAACCTTCGGCATGGATACAGCGGATCCGGTCCTCGCCCAGGTGCAGCATATCGGCAAGGGCTTTGCGCAGCGGATAAACGCCCTGGCTGTGTGTCCACAGGGTCAGTGCCCCGTCCTGGAAGAGGCCGACCGCACAGGACGGCCCGATCGATCCGTGCATCTGGTAGGGACGGAGATACGTCGCCTCGAAGCTTCGCGCTCCTCCCCACGCGAAGGGCTGATCCTCGCGAATCACGATCGCGTCCGCCGGCAAGTGCTCGAGCAAAGAAAAGATCTCCTTCTGCTCGGGCAATACCGTCTGCTCGTCCCAACTCGCCGCAGCTGCGAGAGCCTGCATCGCCGTGACCGCCTGGTACTCGCGCTCGGCAATGACCGCCAGATAGTTGCCGTTGCGCACGAGCTTCAGCACTCCCGGCAAGCGTTCCACATCTTTTGTGTTTACGCCGCGCAAGCTTGCGCGATAGCTCGGCGGTCTGACGACGCGCGCATGCACCATGCCGGGAA
>JAFMSA010000695.1 GCA_017353855.1 Alphaproteobacteria bacterium | reverse complement strand
ATGACGACGCAATCACCAGCGTCGCGCTCAGGCAAGACGGTGCGATCGACATCAACAAATTCAGCCCGTGGATCAGCGCGCTATTGCGGACGCGTGGGCAGGACATTCTGCGCTCGAAAGGAATTCTTAACATAAAAGGCAGCCCCGACCGGTTCGTCTTCCAGGCAGTACACATGCTGATGGAGGGCGATGACGGAAAGCGTTGGCGACCGGGCGAGCCTCGCGACTCCAAACTGGTCCTCATCGGCCGCAATCTCGACCCGGCCGAATTGCGTGCTGGGTTCGCCGCTTGCCTCGCCGCATGATGCAGGCTTGCGGCAACCCCGTGGTCCAGACGCCGCCGCGACAGGAATTCTCGTTTGACGCGGCGGTAACCGGGCTTGCATTCCTGGCCGAGGATACGCTGGCGACCGGGCTCGGTGACGGATCGGTGCGGCTGATCGCGCCCGGCGAGACCGCATTACCGAGAACCGTCCGACCACATGGCGAAGGTGCCGCGATCCTCGCGATGGTCTTGGACACCGACGGTGCCGGTGTTGTAACCGGCGGCGATGATGGTCGCGTGGCACGAACGGACGCCCGCGGCGAGGTGTCAGTATTGGCGGAGTTTCCGGGGCGTCAGGCCGATGTCCTGGCCGTCAGCCCCTCCAGCGGGTTGCGTGCGGCCGCTGTTGGTCGGGAGGTTCGCCTGCTCGATCGGACCGGCGAAACAGTGGGAGCGGCGGCGGAGCACCCCAGTAGCGTGACCGGGCTCGCCTTCAATCCCAAAGGGAAGCGGCTCGCCGTGTCGCACTATGGCGGGGCGACACTGCGCTGGACAGGGAAGCTCGATCAGGGAGCCACGAAGCTCGAGTGGCGAGGCTCGCATATCGGCGTCACCTGGAGCCCGGACGGCACGACGGTGCTTACCGCCATGCAGGAGCGGGAACTACACGGCTGGCGGCTCACCGACAACCACATCATGAGCATGGCGGGCTATGGCGCCAAGGTACGTTCGATGGATTGGCTGAGAAGACCGATGACCCTTGCCACCTCGGGCGGCGATCGCGTGATTGCCTGGAGTTTCACCGGCGGCGGCCCTATGGGCAAACCGCCGCTCGAAATCGGCAGTGGGCTGGGGCGGCTCGTCACCTCGGTCGCCGTCCACCCGAAGACGGCGATCGTGGCTGCCGGATTTGACGAGGGGCAGGTGATTGTTTGTGCGCTATCTCGGCAAGAGAAGCTCGTGCGCTTGCGATGGCCGGATTGGAAACGGGTTACTGCGCTAGCCTGGTCGGGCGACGGGTCCCGCCTTGCCGCTGGTACAGAGGCAGGCGCCGTCTCGCTTTTCGACCTCTCAAAGGGCCTCTCCGCCTGATCGCGCTGCGGCGCCTGGCATTGATGTTTTGCACTTCGGTCGACAGACGAGTGTTGCTTGGCTGACTGCAAAGGGCGGAAGAGAGGCATATAGTTGGCGGGAGATCATGGACGATTACCGTCACGGGAGTGTCCCCGAGGTCGCGCGAGATTAGGAATCGATGCTCAGCCTGATCAGTGGCAGAGGTGAGCGGGATTGGGGGTAGGGTATGCGAATGCGCACTCGACCCGATCATACAAAAGCCCTGCAATCGGCCGAGGAGATCTGTCGACGCATCGGCGCCCGCCTGACCCGCCTGCGCCGAAATGTTTTGATGCTGGTGCTCGCCGCGGAACGCCCCCTGACAGCCTATGAAATTCTCGATCTACTGCGTCCGAAGGATCCCTCGGCAACTCCCGCTGGGGTTTATCGCAGTCTCGATTTCCTGACCAAGCTAGGTTTGGTGCATCGTATCGAGAGTGCCAGGAGCTTCATCGCCTGTGCGATGCCCGATCACGCGCATCCGAGCCAAATGCTTGTCTGCCGGCGTTGCGGCACGGTTGTCGAGACCGAAGACTCTCAGGTCACGAGGGCGACGGAAAGTCTCGGTCGGCGCCTTGGCTTTGCCGTCGACAACACAATGGAGGTTGTCGGTCTCTGCTCGGCCTGTCGACGATAGCCACGGTGACGATAGCTGGCACCCGGAACTGGTGGATCTTTCTACCGTGGTGGCAGGGGGCATCCGATCAAAGTCGCCTGTGAGAGCTAGCCGTGGACCGATCGCGCGGCTGACCCGAACTGGCGGGAACCGCTGGCGACCTCAAAGTGTGAAACGTCTAAGAGCTTAGGCGTGAGCCCCGGAGCTGGTCGGTCATTGGCTCGCCGTATCACTGCCACGTCTCACTGGAGCGAGCCAGATCACTCCGGCCTTCTTCGAAAAAAGCCAGACGCGGCCCCCGGAGGAGGGCACGCGTCGGATCCGTGGCGGGCCTGGGCGCGGCGGACATGATCTTGTCCGCCCATGCATCATAGCCAACTCCGTTCATGACGATCCTCTGCCGCGGCGATCTCTTCCGCGACCTTGGGCCTGGCCTCAAAGGTATGCGGGTCGGTGTTGGGATCGGTTGCGATCGCCTGTCTGTTCACATACTTGCCGCCGATCTGGAGATGACGTCGGCATATTCGTTCTCCACGCCGATGGCGTTGATCTTTCCGGAGGTCGCGGCCACGGCAGCGGTAATGGGACCGGCAGTCAGCAAGACCGGGATTGGGGCTGCCTGCTTGACGGCGTCGGGATGGGCAGCCGCCGAGCCAGCTTAGGCGAAAAGGAGCTCTTCAATCTTTGAGCACGTGTCCTCCGGGTATTCTTCGTAGAAACCGAGCTTGCCTCGCGGCACGACAAAAAACCGCACGGCGGGCAAGGTCGTAAGCGCCTCCATTTCGGCACGCGATTTGGGCGGGGTCCCCGCGCCATACGCAACCAGAAGCGATCTTCCCCTCCGGCGGACCAGATCCAAAAATTCTTCGCGACTATGAACCCGATCGAGCCCTCCCGTCACAAATGCGGCCGACCCGAAGCGGGCAC
>JAFMSA010000137.1 GCA_017353855.1 Alphaproteobacteria bacterium | reverse complement strand
TGGTTCTCTACGACCCGGAACAAGCGTTGGCAATGGCGCGGGCATCGGAGGCGCGCTGGCAGCGGGGCGAGCCGCGAGGCCTTCTCGACGGCGTGCCGGTCGCGCTAAAGGACACTCTCCTTACTCGCGGCTGGCCGCGCCTGTTGGGCTCGCGCACGATCGACCCGGACCAGGATTGGCAGGAGGATTCGCCGGCGGCTGCCCGGTTGCGGGCCGAAGGTGCGGTCTTCTTCGGCAAGACCACGACCCCGGAATTCGGCTGGAAGGCGGTCACCGATTCGCCACTGAGCGGCGTGACCCGCAATCCGTGGAACCTCGAACGGAGCCCCGGGGGCAGCAGCGGCGGCAGCGCCGCATCGGTCCTTGCCGGCATCTGTCCCCTCGCGGTCGGCACCGACGCGGGCGGCTCGATCCGCATCCCGGCATCTTTCTGCGGCATTGTCGGGCACAAGCCGACCTTTGGCCGCGTGGCGGTTTACCCGTCCTCCGCGTTTGGCGATGTTGCACATGTCGGCCCGATGACCCGGACCGTCGAAGACGCCGCGCTGATGCTCGATGCGATGAAGGGGCCGGATTCGCGTGACTGGCACAGCTTGCCCGATGACGGGATCGCCTACCGAGAGCGCGTCCGGGATGAGGAACTACAAGGTAAACGGGTCGCGTTTTCGCCAACACTCGGCTATGCGGAGCCCGCGCCGCCGGTGCGGGCTGCGGTCGAACGGGCCGCCCGGGTCTTCGCGGAGATGGGCGGCATCGTCGAACTGGCCGATCCGTTCGCAGAATCGCCGATGCCGATCTTCGAGACGCTTGCATTGGGTGGGTTCTGGGCTTTGTTGCGATCGCAGAAGCCGGAAGCGATAGCGCTGATGGACCCCGGTCTGGTCGAGATGTGCCGGCGCGGCGCGGCGATCACGCAGGAACAATATGTCGAGGCGCTCGCGAAGCGCGCAGCACTGGGCCAAAGGTTGCGGCAATTCTTCGACCGGTTCGATCTGCTTTTATCGCCGACCATGCCGATATCCGCGGCCTATGCCGAGCCGCGCACCGACGATTTGCCAAATCCGAAGAATGCCTGGAGCTGGGTCACCTATACCTATGCGTTGAACCTGACGAAGAACCCGTCTTGCTCGATACCGTGCGGCTTTGTGGACGGGCTCCCGATCGGGCTCATGGTCACGGCCGCGCTATATGACGACGTTGGGGCGTTGCAGGCGTGCCGGGCCTACCAAGCGGCTGCCGGACGAGCCTGGCCGGGGCCCGAGCTTGCCCGCTGCCTTGGCGCGATATCAGGCACCGGGGACGCCGGGGTCAAAAGCAAGGTCTGGGAGAAACGCCGGTAACGCGAAGCCAGCGATATTCCATAATCGCCTGCGGCCATCGCGACTCCGCGACTGGGGGCAAGCAACCTCACAATATCCGGAGGCTTCCCGAACCCGGAAGCCCCGCTTACCGGCCCGGGTCGAAAGGCAAGCCGAGACGATGTTGACCGGGAAGTTCCGGAGCTCGGTTCGGACGCCCACTCGGCTCGGACCCCTGGAGAAGAGAGGCCCCAGGCCAGCCCGAGGGCGGGCCGATTGGGCCGCTTTTCAATTTCAATTGCCGCCCGGCAATATTGGCGAGAGCGGGGGTGCCCCGCCACCTCTCATAACGTCCGTAAGGACCAGAGGCGTTGAGCGGTCGGGCGGTCCTGCGCCTCGGCTCAGAACTCCGGCTCAGCTCCCGATCGGTGGCTGTCCCCGTTCTTGACGCGAACGCGTGCCCATTGGCGGGGCCGCCGCGTTGGGCTTTGGCGAGCGAATGACCGTTCGCCCACGCCGGGCTGCCGGAAGAGTACCTTTCTTCCGGCTACAGCACGATGCCGGGGACGTTTGTCCGGCTGACTGTGACGTCGTCACTCACTGCCCCGCTACATCAGCCATAAGTGGGGTCTGCTGGGATACGAGGGCCGCCTCGATCACGTCTTCGACCCGCTCCGCCCACACGAAGCGAAGGCTTTTTCGCGCACCCTCGGGGACTTCATCAAAGTCCTTGCGGTTTCGGGCCGGCAGAATGACGGTGGACAGAGAGGCCCGGGCCGCTGCGACGACTTTCTCCTTGATGCCGCCCACCGGGAGTACCAACCCGCGCAGGCTGATCTCTCCCGTCATCGCGGTGTCACTGCGCACCGTCCGGTTGGTCAGCAGAGAGACCAGAGCGGTGAACATGGCCACGCCGGCGCTCGGCCCATCCTTGGGGATGGCACCGGCGGGGACATGGACATGAATGTCGCTCTTCTCGAAGATTGCCGGGTCGACCCCGAGCCCTGCGGCTCGGGCTTTGACGAGACTGAGGGCGGCTTGGGCGCTTTCTCTCATGACCTCGCCGAGATGGCCGGTCAGAATCAACCGTCCGTTCCCCGGCGTGCGTGCCGCCTCGATAAAGAGAATATCGCCACCCACCGGCGTCCATGCGAGCCCCGTGGCGACACCCGGAATGCTCGTGCGCATCGCCACTTCTCCCTCGAAGCGCGGCGGTCCGAGAATCTCCGTGAGGTCCTCCGCCTCAACACGAACGTGTTGCGTCGTCCCTTCCGCTATACGCATGGCGGCGCTGCGCAGCACTGCACCGATCTCGCGCTCGAGCTGGCGCACACCGGCTTCGCGTGTATAGTCGCGTATGATCGCGCCGATCGCTGCGTCGCTAATTTCGGCTTTCTCGGCGGTCAACCCATTGGCGGCGAGCTGCCGGCCGACGAGGTAGCGGCGGGCAATCTCGAACTTTTCATCTTCGACGTAGCCCGGAAGATCGATGACCTCCATGCGATCGCGCAGCGGCCCCGGGATGCCGTCGAGAACATTGGCATTCGTGATGAACATCACTTTCGACAGATCGAAAGGTACGCCGAGATAGTTATCGCGGAATGTCGAGTTCTGTTCGGGATCGAGCACCTCCAGCAGCGCCGAAGCAGGGTCGCCCTGGATGCCGCGGCCGAGCTTGTCTACCTCGTCCAGCATCATGACACAATCGCGCGCTCCGGCGCGGCGGATGCCCTGAATAATATTGCCCGGCAGCGCCCCGATATAGGTGCGGCGGTGGCCGCGGATCTCGGCTTCGTCATGGACGCCGCCGAGGCTGACCCTGACGAATTTACGCCCCGTTGCTTTTGCGATGCTCTGTCCCAGCGAGGTCTTGCCGACCCCGGGTGGGCCGACAAAACAAAGGATCGGGCTGCGGCCGCCGGGATTCAGATGCTGTATCGCGAGGTATTCGAGGATGCGCCGCTTGATCTTCTGTAGACCGTAGTGGTCTGCATCGAGGATCCGGCGCGCATCGGCGATATCGACCGACTTCCCGGATTCGATCGACCACGGCAGCTCCGTCAGCCATTCGAGATAGGTGCGCGCCATCGAGTATTCGCCGGATGCTTCCGGCATCCGATCGAGCCGGGCGAGTTCCCTTTTCGCGTGCTCCTCCACCTCGGCCGGCATTTTGGCTTCGGCGACCTTTTTGGTCAGCTCGGCAATTTCCTGGGCCTTGGCGTCCTCGCCCTCGCCGAGTTCCTTCTGGATCGTCCGCATCTGCTCGCGCAGTAGAAATTCGCGCTGACGGTCGTCCAGCTTCCCTTTGGTTTGCTCGCTTATTTGCCGCGACAGCTGCAAGACTTCGATGCGGTAGGCCAGCATATGCGAGATGCGTTCGAGCCGGCGTTCAATATCGACGGTTTCCAGGATCTCCTGCTTTTCCCGGGGCGTGATATCCATGAAGCTCGCGATCAAATCAGCCAGTGTCGCCGCCGACGTGACGGACTGCACCGCATTGACAAGCTCGGCCGGCGTCTGGGGCAGAAGCTGCAAGACCTCCAGAGCTTGGTTACGCAGGTTGAGCAGCCGCGCTTCGATATCCTTGGTCGTGACTTCCGCCTCCGGGATCCTCTCGACCCGGGCCGCGAGAAACGGGTAACCTTCGAGAAATTCGACAATCCGAAAGCGCCGCTCGCCCTGACAGATCGCGTGGTGCCCGCCATCGGGGCTCGTCACGTAACGCAGCAAGCTCGCCTCGGCTCCCATGCGGTGCAGGTCGACCGGGATGGGGTCGTCGATGCTGGGGTCGCGCTGGAGAACCAGCCCGACACTCTTGTTGAGCCGCATCGCCGTCTGGGCGGCTACGACCGAGCGCTGCCGGCCGAGCGTGATCGGCAACACCGTCCCCGGAAACAGGACAAGGTTACGCGTCGGAATGAGGATCAGCACGTCGTCGGGTAGTGCCGGGATGCCGCCCACCGCGCTATCCGCGGTATCGGGGGGCGGCGGCGGGGCGCTCTCCGAGCCGCGCAGTCGATGGTCCTCTTGGGCCATAGCGGGTGTCCTTAAGAGCTCATAAGAGAGAACAATTATCGCCGTTCAAAGTTTGTGCAGCTGCAGCATCAGGCAGCCATTGGCAAGGTGCCGGCCAAACAGCTGGAACCGGGCGGGCGGCAACTCGATCCGCCGCTCAAATTGCCCGTGCGGGATCTCGAGGCGATGGATCCGCGCATCACGAAGCTCACCGGGCAAAGGCCGTTCACCGCTGACGATCAGAACTCCCGCACTGAGGGTCACGCGCACCTGATCTACCTCCACGCCCGGCAGAGCAATCACGATAGTGAGCGTGTGATCGGTCTCGAAAATGTCGCATGGCGCTTCCCAGCAGGGTCTGGAATGTGAGCGATGGAAAAATTGGCGGTGGAGACGTTCGGCCCGCTCCATCGCCTGGAAAGCCTGCGACCACATCAACGCCTCGAGCTGTCGGTTGGGCATTATCGGCTCCGAGCGATGCGGCCCGCCCGGAGCTGGGCCGCTTCAAGTCATATAATAGCCGCTCCCATTCATATAATACCTGGGTGCCAAACGGGAGAGGGCAGCTTAAAATCGGCAGGTTCAGCCCCGGCCGGTAAGCGCCCTCGCTGGTCCGCGGATCGGGTGGAGGTGGGCGGCTTGCTTCCGGCGAACCCCTCCGCGGTCTGCCTGTCGTGCGCGACGTCTTGCGCCCGCAGCTCGGCCGCCCTCGGATCAGGTTTCCTGCCGCGATCGATCGGTGCAGCCCTTCGCCGGATTTGCCTTGCCGTCGGAGATCGTGTCCGGGCCTTGTTCGGCTGGAGCGAGCGCGATTTCGTGTGCTGCCTGTGCGGTTCTCCGAGGTCAGCGGGATAATCGCCCAACCGGGTCCCTCGGACGGCCGGTTCCGCCGCGGGGAGGCGTCCGGGGGCTAGTCTTAGTCTAGACAAAGGCTAAGACTAGGAGTTTGGCCAAAAACCGGTTATCAGCGTCCGAACACGACAATGAGAGGGTACACGGTGGCTGCGATAAGCGAAAAAACTGTGGCCTTCGTCGAGGGCGTAGCAGCCGAGGCGGAACGGCTGCGGACACCCTGTGGCGACGGTCATGTGATCTGGCACTTCTGGGGAAGCGGTCCACCTCTGATATTGCTGCATGGCGGTTACGGGTCATGGACGCATTGGATTCGCAATGTGCTTGCGCTATCGCGCGCATTTAGGGTGGCTGCCCCCGACTTACCCGGTCTCGGCGAGTCAACGACCCCTCCGGAGCCACACACCGCGGAGGGGTTGGCTCGGATTATCGTGGAGGGTATCGACATCGCGTTCCCAAAGCAGGGCGACCTCCACCTCGCTGGATTTTCTTTCGGTGGAGTGCTTGGGGGTCATGTCGCCGCGCAGCTCGGCGATCGGGTAAGCACGTTTACGGTGGTGGGGTCGAACGGCCTCGGCCTGGTTCGTCAGCCGACCGATCTGCGCCGGGTGCCGCCAGGTGCCGCCGAGGCGGAGACGCTCAGCGTCGCTCACCACAATCTTGCGGCATTGATGATCGCGGATCCTCAAAAGATCGACGAACTTGCGCTCTATATCCAATCGCGGAACGCTCCGCGGGCCCGTGTAAAAAGCCGGAGGTTCTCACGGGCAGACGCACTGGCGCGAGCGCTTCCGCTGGTGAAGGCACGCCTCGACGGGATCTGGGGAGAGCGCGACGCGACCGCCTACCCCCACCTCCACGAACGTGCCCGCGCCTTGCGCAGCGTCCGGCCGGCCGCCCGCTTCGAGGTGATCCCGGGTGCCGGGCATTGGGTGCAGTATGAAGCCGCCGATCGGTTCAATCCGCTCCTGGCGGAGATAGCCGGTGCCGGGTGAGGAGGCGGAACCGGCTCCATGACGAACGGGATGTCGTCACGCGCCGCAGCGCTGGCCGCAGTGACCGACCGCAGCAGTGATATCGGGGGGCCTGCCCGCCGCCACCGGAGCGGGCGGTCGCGAGCGCGCGATCACGGCGAGGCAGCGCGGCGATGGCCCGTCTCACGCGTTTGGACGCATAGCCTGGACCGGTATCCGGCGTCGATCGGCAAGCAGCGGCCCTTAACGTCGCCGGGCGCGGTGGAACTGATGAATTCCGCCGTTCGCTGCCACATATAATGCTCGGCAGGCGGAGAAGGCCGAATGGTCAGCATAGCGCGGCGACGTGAGATCATCGACCGGCAAGCGCTGGCCGAGCATCTGAAACTCGCGCTCGGCGCCGCACAGAGCAGCGCGCTCGATCGCGGCGGCGTCGTTGCGCCGTTGAGGGCGACGCTGACCAAAGGTCGTGCCGGAATTCGCCGCCGCTTCGAGGCGAGCGGCGATGGCGCTGCGGTGATGCGCGAGCAGTGCCTTCTGACCGATCAGCTGATCGGCGTGCTGTTCGATCTCGTCACCCGAGAGGTCTATCCGCTCCCGAACCCGACCAAGGGAGAGCGGTTGACGATCGTCGCGGTCGGCGGTTACGGACGCGGAGAGCTGGCGCCGTTTTCCGACATCGACCTTCTGTTTCTGCTTCCCTACAAGCAAACCCCGCACACCGAACAGGTTATCGAATACCTCCTCTACACGTTGTGGGATCTCGGATTGAAGATCGGGCAAGCTACTCGTTCAATCGAGGACTGCCTGCGCCAGGCCAAGTCGGATTTGACGATCCGGACCAGTCTCTTGGAGGCTCGCTATCTTTGCGGCGAGCAGGCGCTCTTCGGCGAATTCCAAAGGCGCTTCGATGCGGAGGTCGTGCGCGGTACCGCAACCCAGTTCCTGGTAGAAAAGCTCGCCGAGCGCGATGAGCGGCACCGACGGGTGGGCGACAGCCGTTACCAGCTCGAACCCAACATCAAGGAGGGGAAAGGCGGGTTACGGGACCTGCACACGCTGTTGTGGATCGCAAAATACATCTTCCGCACTGAAGATGTCGGAAGGCTCGTGGAGCTGGGGGTGCTCTCGACAGAAGAATCGCAACGCTTCAAGCGGGCCCAGGACTTCCTTTGGACCGTCCGCTGCCATCTGCACTATTTAGCGGGGCGCGCCGAAGAACGGCTGACTTTCGACCTGCAGGCTGAGATCGGCCGCCAAATGGGGTATACGGACCATGCCGGCAGCCGTGGCGTCGAGCGGTTCATGAAGCATTACTTTCTGATCGCCAAGGATGTAGGCGATCTTACGCGCATCTTTTGTGCGGTCCTGGAAGCTGACCGGAAGCACACGCGTCGGCTCTCCTGGCCGAGATGGGGTGGCCGGCGCACTTTGGAGGGTTTCATTGTCGACGGCCACCGTCTGAATATTCCTTCGGAAGATTTCTTCAAAGAAGACCCGGTTGCGCTCATTCGGCTGTTCCGCATCGCGCAGCAGCGCGAGCTGGACATACACCCGCGCGCTTTGCGGACTGCGAGCCAGTCCCTGCGGCTGATCAGTCCGCAGCTGCGTGACCATTCCGAGGCGAACCGCTTATTTCTCGAGATTCTGACCTCGCGCAAGGACCCGGAGACGGCGTTGCGCCGTATGAACGAGGCTGGGGTATTCGGTCGTTTCATTCCCGATTTCGGCCGCGTTGTGGCGCAGATGCAGTACGACATGTACCATGTCTATACTGTTGACGAGCATACGCTTTTTGCGATTGGCATTCTGCACAAGATCGAGACCGGACTGCTCGAGGATGAGCATCCCTTAGCCACCCAGCTGGCGGCGAATGTCGCGTCGCGTCGCGCACTCTACGTCGCAGTGATGCTGCACGACATCGCCAAGGGTCGTGGCGGCGACCACTCGCTGATCGGCGAACAGATCGCTCTGAGGCTCTGCCCGCGGCTCGGGCTCTCTGCAGAGGAGACCGATACCGTCGCCTGGCTGGTCCGCTGGCATCTGTTGATGAGCAGCACCGCCTTTAAGCTCGATATCGGCGACCCGCAGACAATCCGGGACTTTGTCGAGCGCGTGCAATCACCGGAGCGACTAAAGCTGTTGCTGGTATTGACGGTCGCCGATATCCGCGCGGTGGGTCCGAAGGTATGGAACGGGTGGAAGGCGGCGCTGTTGAGCGAGCTGTACCATCGAGCGATCGAGGTCATCTCGGGCGGCCTTATCGAAGAGCGGCAGGATGCGCGCATTGCCGCTGCGCAGGCTGCCGCGCGCCGGCTGCTTCCCGAATTCAGCGAGGCTGAATTCTCGACATTTGTTGGCCGGGGCTACCCCTTCTACTGGTTGTCCTTCGATCCGGACACTCACGCCCGGCATGCTCGGCTGATGCGCGAAGCAGAGGCGAGCGGATCGCCGCTCACCGTCGCGAAGAGAGTCGACACACGCCGATCGGGAACCGAGATCACCCTTTACACCGCCGATCATGCGGGCCTCTTCTCGCGCATTGCCGGCGCTCTCGCGGTCAGCGGAGCCAACATCGTCGATGCAAAGATCATGACGATGTCGAACGGAATGGC
>JAFMSA010000136.1 GCA_017353855.1 Alphaproteobacteria bacterium | reverse complement strand
CTGGGAGCACCGTCCTTGCGGGTCAGCCGATAGGCCTCTTTCATCCAGTCCAGATCGATGACGTGGTGGAGCGAGTACAGCGCCGCCCCCCGTTTCGTCCTCGCCAGATTGGCTATCCGTTGTCGGTTTGTGGACAGGTTTGTGGGATCCAGAGCCCCCTCCCATGTGTCAGGTCAACGGTTCTCTACTCGTGACGCCCCCCTTCCCTCCGCCGGGTCCCGGCGAGCCCGGTTCCCCGTCTTCCTCGGTACTGTGAAGGCGCTACGACTTCCCGCCCGCGCAAACCTGCTCCCTTATGTTTTCGGTTACAGGCTCCACGCGCTCCCCCTGTGTTCGTGCTCGCCGAAGCGCTCCTCATGAGCCCGGAGGAAGCTCATCTGGCCTGGACTCCTTGTTCAGCCGGCGGTCCCTACCCGGCCTTTTGCACGCGTGGGCGCGCACGGGATCTCACAGGTTCCCTGGCGACCGATCCTAAGCCTTTGCCCTGCTCCACGACCCCGGCCGAGCCGACAAACCCTCGCCTTTAGCGGTCTTGCCGGCACCGCCCCCGGTTCAACAACACCGAAGGCCTCAGCGGGTACCCAATCTCGAGGCTAACACAGGGCTTCAGCTTCCGCTGTCTACGCTTCACGAGTGGCGTCACCGCCACCCATGCAAGACTCGCTTCCGGCTGGCGGGCTGCGCCTCTACCGGGAGGGTGTCGAACCCTCTGGGTCACTTCGAAAGGTTTCAGGTTACATTCCATTCTCCTTTCCAGGACTTCTCCTGTCGCGATGTTGATGTGGGCGAATTGCGCTCGGGGGCCGGGTGGCTGTCGCCCTCCTCGATCTTGCGGTTGGCCCGCAGGCTGCAGCCCGTTGCGCTGAGGAGCAATTCGGCCACCAGGGTGTGGCTGACCCGGTGGCCTTGCGTGCGCAACGCTTCGGCTTTTTTTTCGCACGCTCTTGCAGGTCCACGGGAGGGGCGAACCGGGATTCCTGCGCCTTGGCGGTTCGACCTGCGGCTCGAGATCGGACAGCAGGCTCGGATCTTTGGAGAATCGCCGGTTTGCGCCCGCCCCCCGGCCGCCGAATCCGGCCCCGAGGGCTCGTCCTGCGCCAATTCATTCAGACCGCGTCCGATTGTATTGGGGCGCCATGCCGGGCGCCGCCGCAACTGCGGTAATCCCACTATGCCATGACCTGCTGCAAACCTCCGCCGCCACCAGCTGACGGCGCGGTTCGCCGAGAAACGGCCTGACCGCGGAAAATCGCTCTCGGCCGGGGTTAACATCGATCACGACCACCACTCCGTTACGGTTTCATCGAAGTGGGCCGCCGTCCACATCGGGCAGGACGGAAGCGGTGCTGGTCGATATGGCCCGAAGACTTGGCTCACCGGACCGGCTATGATCGGGTGCATTTCCCGGCGCAAGGTTGCGATGTGACCATCCCTGGGATCACGCCGCAAGTGTGACGGGCTGACGGTTGGCCGCTTGAGGGGGTTCTGTGGCGCACGAGCATGTTCGTTCGAGTAGCGAAGCGGAGCCCGCACCCGCTCACGCCTGTGGAGGCCTTTTCGGTTGCGGCGACGAGAAGGGGACCGGTGTTGTCCGCGAGGACATCAAGGACGGCGCGTTCGACAGGCGGGCGGCGGACCGTCTATTGCATATGGAGCAGCTGGAGCAGGAGCGGCTCGACGGTTTCCTGACGGCCCGCGGACGGGCCCGGCGCCAGTTCTTGCGGGCGAGCAGCTTTATGAGCGCGCTGGCAGCGGCCGGGCCGGGGTTCTCGAGGCTCGCCGGTGGCACCGGCAACGGCGGGCCGAGCCCCGCCGCAGACGCGCCCGGAGGTGGCGGCCGCGTTCATACTGTCCCTTCGACGAAGCAGACGGTGCGCTTAGGCGTCTTCGATGCGAATTTGCCGCCGATCCTCACGATCGAGTCCGGAGACCGGATCAGTTTTCCGAACACCTGGTCGCACTTTCTCAACGAAATGCAGCCGGGGGTTCCGGTTGCCCGTCTGGCGGAGTTGCGCACGAGCAACCCCGGCCGCGGACCGCATTCGATCATCGGTCCTGTTGCCGTCAAGGATGCGCAGCCCGGCGATGTCCTCGAGATCCGCTACAGGCGCCTGCGCCCGGTGGGCTGGGGCGCGGTGTTCAACAATCCGGCTTCCTTGGACACCGGACTCCTGCCGCAGGACTTTCAGCAGGGGCAGGTTAAATACCTCGACCTCGATCTGACCGCGATGCGAGGAAAATTCGCACCCGAGATCGATATTCCGCTGAGCCCGTTTCAGGGAACGTTGGGTGTGGCGCCGCCCGACGGATTCTTCGCGCCTCTGAGCCCGGGTGTCACGAGCTCCGTGCCGCCGGGCCCGCATGGCGGCAATCTCGATCTGCGCGAGCTGACCGAGGGATCGACCCTGTATCTCCCGGTATGGCATCCCGGCGCGTTGATTTACACCGGCGACTCGCACGCCGTGCAAGGCGACGGCGAAATCAGCCTGACAGCGCTCGAGACCGCGATGCAGGAAATGCTGATTGAAGTCGTCTTGCACAAGCAGAAAAATTTCCGGTGGCCGGTCGCCGAGACCCAGACTCATTGGATCACTCTGGGCCTCGACAAGGACCTCAACACGGCGATGACACTGGCGGCGCGCAACGCGATCGAGTTTCTCGCGACGCGGGCGGGTCTGACGCGGCACGACGCATACGCGCTGTGCAGCATCGCGGCGAGCTTTCGGGTGACTCAGGTCGTCGATATCGTGCGTGGCGTGCACGCAATGATACCGAAGAGTCTTTTTTCCGGCGAGCTGCGGCGGCGGATCGCGGTCGTTTGACCGTAGATGCATGGGAGAGGTGGCATGAGGCTCGAGAACAAGGCTGCACTGATCACCGGCGCGGCCTCCGGGATGGGGGCCAGCATGGCGCGGATTTTCGCCCGTGAAGGCGCCAAGGTGGTTGTCGCCGACAGGCTTGACGAGGACGGTCGGCAGGTCGTTGCCGAGATCACGCAGGCCAACGGTGCGGCGACCTTTCGCCACCTCGACGTCACCAGCGAGCCCGAGTGGCAGGCGGCTGTCGACGGCACCCTCGCCGAGTTCGGCCGGCTCGACATTCTCGTCAATGACGCGGGGCTCTCCGGCAGCGCCGTTGAGGATCTGTTCGATACCGCGGCATGGGATCAGTTGATGTCGGTCAATGCGCGCGGCGTTTTTCTGGGCATGAAGTTCGCGATCCCGATCATGAAAGCGGCCGGCGGCGGCTCGATCATCAACATCTCGTCGATTTCCGGCATCGCCGGCCAGCACGGCATCCACGTTGCCTACAACGCCTCGAAGGGCGCGATCCGCACGTTGACCAAAGCGGCCGCGGTGCAGCATGGTGCCGACAATATCCGGGTCAATTCGATCCACCCGGGGCTGATGCCGCCGATGCGCTCCTCAAAGCGCACAGCCGACCCCGAGGTCCGGGCCAAGATGCTGCAGCAAGTCCCGATGGGACGCGCCGGCCGGCCGGAGGAGGTCGCCAACGCCGCCCTGTTCCTTGCTTCGGACGAAGCCTCCTACATTACCGGCGCCGAACTCTGGGTCGACGGCGGGTATCTCGCGACGTGAGCAGGGCTCAGACCAGTGCCAGCTCGGGAAGCGGAACGACATGAACCCCGGCGGCTTCGAGACCCTCGCGGGCGGCGCGCGCGACAATAACCCCGGTCGGTTCGTCGCCGTGGACGCATAACGTATCCAGGCGGATCCTTAGCGATTTGCCGCTGCGCGAGATGATCTCGTCGTTCAGCACCATGTTGACGACACGCTCTTTGACCGTCTCGGGATCGTGAAGCACTGCACCCGGCACTTTGCGCGAGGTCAGATTGCCGTCGTCATCGTACAGCCGGTCGCAAAACCCCTCGCGCGCGACCGGCAATTCGAGCCGGTGCCCCGCTTTTTCCATTTCCGAACCGGCGAGCGCCACGTAGATGATGTCGCGGTCGACCGTCTTGATCGCGCGCCCGATCGCCAGCGCCAGCTCGGCGTCCTCGGCCGCCATGTTGTTGAGCGCGCCGTGCGGTTTCAGATGCGTGACTTTGGCATCCGCGTAGCAGGCCATCCCCTGCAGCGCCCCGATCTGGTAGGCGATCATGTATTCGAGCTCGCGAGGGTTCACATCAATGCGCCGCCGTCCGAAGCCCCATAAATCGTTGAAGCCGGGATGCGCGCCGATGCTGACGCCCTCGGCGGCGGCTTGGGTCACGAGCCGCTGCATCGTGACCGGATCGCCGGCGTGGAACCCGCAGGCGATGCTCGCCGAGCGGATGACCTTGAGCAGACCTGCATCGTCACCGATGTCGTAGGCGCCAAAACCCTCACCCATATCAGCGTTGAGATTGATCACCTTGGCCATGCCGCCTCCGTTATTGAATGAGCCGCCCCCCCAACGGGAAAAGTCTACCAGGGAAGTTCATAACGTGCGCTTCCTCTCTGCCGGGGACCGGGCCCTGGTCATCGAATTTGGAAAGACCGTCGACCGCGCGCTGAGCGAGGACGTGTTGCGCCTCAATGCCGTTATCCGATCAAGCGATGTCAGCGGTGTCGTCGAGACGATACCGACGTTCCGCTCGTTGATGGTTCACTACGATCCGCTCGTGACGAGCAGGCAGGCCCTCGAGCGCGCCGTCTCGGGATTGCTCGAGCGCTCTGGCGAGTCGCGCACCGGGGCGGCTCTGTGGCGGGTGCCTGCCTGCTACGAGGGTGAATTCGCCCCCGATCTGGCCGACGTGGCGCGGCTCACCGGTCTGACGCCGAGCGACGTCGTCGCGCTGCACAGCGGTGCGCGGTATCACGTCTATATGCTCGGCTTCCTGCCGGGTTTCCCGTATATGGGCGACCTCCCGCGGGAGCTCGAATTGCCGCGGCGGGCAGATCCACGCGTGCAGGTTCCGCCCGGATCGATCGCGATTGCCACGTCGCTGACCGCAATTTATCCGTACGAAAGCCCCGGCGGATGGCATCTGATCGGGGCAACCCCGATCCGCCTCTTTGAAGCCGGGCGACCGCGACCGGCGTTGCTGGCGCCGGGAGACGCGGTCGCGTTTGTACCGGTCGACAGGACATCGTATCTCGCGATCCGGGAGGCGGTCGGGACAGAGAGCTATCAAGTCGAGTGCGAGCCGCTCGACGCATGAGACCCGCTCTGCGCGTGTTGGCGCCGGGGTTTCATACGACGGTGCAGGATCTCGGGAGGACCGGCTATCAGGACATCGGGGTTCCGGTTTCGGGTGCGCTCGACGCAGACAGTCTGCGACTCGCCAATGCCTTGGTCGGCAACCCCCCGGCGATGGCGGCGCTCGAGATCTTGTTGAGCGGACCCACCTTCGAAGTCGCGGCCGATGCGGTGCGGGTGGCGCTTGCCGGTCCCGGCGCAAGCCTCAAGGTGGGCCGCGAACAGGCGGCGGTCGTAGCGGGCGGGCAAAGTCTCATGCTCCCGCGCGGCGAGATCTTTCAGGTGCTCGTGAACCAGCAATCGGCCTGCTGCTATCTCGCCGTCGAGGGAGGCATCGCAGTGCCCCTTGTTCTCGGCAGCGCTTCGACCTACGTGCGCGCCGCGCTCGGCGGGTTCGAAGGCCGGCCGTTGCGGCGAGACGATACGGTTCCCCTGGCGATCGAGAGCCCATCCGAGCGGGTGGAATGGGGTCTCCCCAAACCACTCGATGTCGCCGGCGGCGACCTGCCGATCCGCATCGTTCTCGGCCCGCAGCGGGAATATTTTGCTGAAGACGCTACGGCAGCGTTGCTGGGCGAGGAGTTTCGCATCTCGCAAAGCGCGGACCGTATGGGGATGCGCCTCGACGGCCCGCGGCTGCATCACCGCGGGGGTTGGGATATCGTCTCGGACGCCATCGTGACCGGTGCGGTCCAGGTGCCGGGTTCCGGGCAGGTGATCGTGCTGCTCGCCGATCACCAGACGACCGGGGGATACCCCAAAATTGCAACCGTCATCTCTGCCGACCTGCCGGTCGTCGGCCGGCGTCGCCCCGGCGACGCATTGCGCTTTGCCGCGGTCACAGTGGAAGAGGCGGAAAAGATCTCTCGCGAAGCGGAAAGAAGCTTCGCCCGGTTGGTTGCAGCGCTCGAGCCGGTTTCCGATGGCGGCGCTATCGACCTCTTGTCGCTTTATGCCGACAATCTGATCAGTGGGGTTGTGTCCGGCGTCGACTGAGCTGCACGCGCGGCCCCGGTGTTCCTGCTTGCCCTGCTTTCCCCGTTCGCAGCCGGTGCTCGAGCGCGAGCGCCCCGCCCCTGGCGGGGGTCACGGACGCAACGCGTCCGACCGCGACCGGGTCGCTGGCTTTCTGGCTTTCCCGGTGATTGAACTATTGAACTTGCAAGCAGACAAGCAGCTGCGCGCTCGTCTTGGCCGATCCCGCATTGGCCAGACGGTGCGGAACGCGGGTCCGTCCGGACGCTAACCGTCCGCCGCAGGCGTGTCAGCGATCGTTCATTATCTGCGTTGCGGATTGGCTTGCGCTTGAGCCGGCGGGGCGGTCGAACCGTACCCGGTCTCATTGCAGCGAAGCGTGCCGTCGGCGTTTTGGATGCGCCGACGCACTGGCTGACGGGTCCTATAAAGTCCCGTCGCCGCTCCGGCAGAAGGGGATCAATGTTTGACCCACCATCCTTGCATCTTCGCAAGCCGGCGCCGGTCTTCGAGGCAGCTGCGCTTGGGCGGCCGGCTGAGCCCCCGGGCGATTGCACGGGCCACTGCGGCGTCCGGGTCGGGCCGACGTACCGGACCGCTGCGACGTCGCCTGGGCCAGACCCCCCTCACCGGTCTGCTGCGGTGTCCGGGTCGGGCTCGCCGTGCCGGACGGCTGCGACGTCATTGGGGCTTGGGATCGCTGAACATGGCGACGGCGCAGCGCGGCGGATACAGCAAGCGTGTTCTTCATGCTCCGCCTCTGCTCGAATTCAGCCTCTGGTGAATGTTTCCGACCCCAAACCCGACACGTCGAACGCGATCTCCGTTAAAGTTCTGATCATTGTAAGAGGGATGCCGTAATTCGTTCCGCGAGGCGGGCCGAAGAAAACTGCGCCAGGCAAGTGACGGCGCCGGATCGGAATTATCCGTGGCCTTTTTGCGTTCTCTCACGAATGAACTGTAATTTTCCCGATAATCTGAAACCAATACGTGTTCGGAAGCTAGCTGAGAGGGAACCCATAATGACCCGGTTGATCGCTCCCGCCGTAATTGCCGCGGGGCTGGTATTGGCATTATCGAGCTGCACAAACCCGTATGATCCCGGCCAGCGGGCGGTCGGGGGCGGCCTGCTCGGCGCCGGTACGGGAGCCGCTATCGGGGGTGCTGTCGGCGGTGGACGCGGTGCCGGGCTCGGCGCAGCAATCGGCGGCGCGACGGGTGCCGCAACCGGTCTCGCGACGACACCGCCACCGCCGCCTCCGCCGCAGGGTTATGGATACGGACCAGGGTATGGCGGCTATGGGTATCCGCCGCCTCCGCCGCCGCGTTACTAACCCGAGTTCCGTTCCGGCGGTTGCAATCAACCGCCGGAACTTGTTGGCGCGGTTTAGCCCGAGGGTGATGCCTTAATCAACTCCGCCAGGCGGTGGACACGCGCGGCTGGCGGCAAATTTTTTCCGGTTGCGGAAGCCTCGATGATCCGCGGCGCCTTGGGCCGGCGAAACGGCGGCTGAAGGATTGGCGGCTGGCGACCGGTGACGCCTGGAGGTCCCGCCTGCGGTACCGCTATCGATACACCCGGTCCGCAATTGCCGGACCGAGAGGCCTTGACTTGCGGAGGCGCGCCGGTCCCCGGATCGTAGTAGGAGAAGCTCTCGCTACAGCTAATCGCGGGCGAGCCGACCGAGGTCACCACGACGCCCGAGATTTGCCCGCGCCCGCTTGGTGTTGCCGTTTCCAAGAGGGTGTCGAGTGCCGGGCTCGAACCGACCAGCCAGACCGGCGCATTAGCCACTGCATGCGCAGAGGCCACAAGGCGCGCCAAGGCCGCTTGCTGGTCGGCCACCATGCGATAGATCTCGGCCGGTTGGGGGGTCAAGACCTCGAAGCCTTGAGCTGCCCAGAGCGCCGGGTCGCGGGCCAGGTAATCTTCGGCGCCTACCGGGCCCATCGTCGGAAGGAAGACGAGGATCGCAGCCGGTGTCGCTCTCGCAGCCGTGGCCGTGTTGTATGCAACGGCAGGCGGCGTCGCGGCGGTCGACGGCTGTGCATTAGAGACATCCCCTGCGCAACCCATCAACAGCACGGCAGTCAGGCAGCTGAAGGGGATCGACGCAAATGCTTTCCGCATGTGGGTTCACCTCCCATGTCACTTCACGGGCCCACATTCTCCCCGAATTTCGGCATTTTCTGGGTGTTTGCGGGGCAGAATTTGACGCCGAGTGAGGCCGGCTTCAGCCGACGAGATCCGGAACTCCGGGGAGCACCTCCCTGCTGAAGAGTGTCAGGTTCGCGACCGTTTCCCGATGGTCCAGCAAACCGCCCTGGCCCATCATCAGAAGGTGGCCGAAGCCGCCCACGTGCTCGTAAAAGGCGCGCAGCTGGGCCAGTACGTCGTCGGGAGTGCCGGCGAAAACGAGGCCGGCATCGATCGCATCCTCGACGGTCAGCCGGCGCGGATCGATATTGCGCCCGTCGCGCGATTGGATGCGGCCGGCGCGGAACCCGCCGGCGGCGCTCATCTTGATAGCTTGCGCGCTTTGCGCCGCCGAGGCGTAGCCGGGCGGGTTCATGAATTGCGGCGCGACAATCCCCGAGGTGCGGCTGTAGCCGAG
>JAFMSA010000694.1 GCA_017353855.1 Alphaproteobacteria bacterium | reverse complement strand
CAAAAAGTGCATATACACGCACGTGGCTTTAACTTTAACCGACAGCAGCAGAACGTTTTTGAACGCTGCGTTTCGAGAAAAGTCATCAGGCTGCCGTAATGGTGGCAATCGCCATGGCTCATGATCAGCCCGCGCCCGGCTGCTCGCCAAAACTCCTCGGGGCGACAATTGCAGCTCCGGATCCGCCGAATGCTGCAGCACTCAATGCGTATGCACCAACTCGGATTCCGGCGATCGGCAAGTTTTTTCCCGAAGGAATTGCGCCCGGCAAACGAGCGCAATCTTGATATCAGGACGGGGCTGGGCTACCTGCTGTCCGCACCGTTCGGCGCTAACCTGACGTCCGGTGCCGGAGGGATCCGCGGCCACTTCCGGTTCGGTGGGCGGATGGTGATCGCGCCGGCGCTGACCGGCCTGGTTTTCATCGTGCTGCGGATCGGCCTCGGCGAGAGTGACTACGCGATGTCGAAAAACCATCCCAGAGGCCATGTTGCGGGGCTCTCTATCCGGCGGCGGCGTCGCAGCCGGCCTGCCGATCGCCTACGCCTCCAAGCGCCAATGCCTCAGGATCTGAATTGTAACATTTCTGTCGCAACGCGCCGCTAAGTTTAAGTTGCCCCGAACCCATCGTGGTCATATGCATTACATTAGGGAAATCAGATTAGTGCGTGATCCTAAGAACATCGTCCTTTCCTGCGCGTTAGCGCTCGGCACTCTGGCTGTCACTCTGCCGATCGAAGCGGCGAGCCAGCCGCACAACGTCGTGCTCTTCGTACCCGACGGGCTTCGCGCGCTGATGGTGTCGAACCAGACGGCGCCGACGATGGCCGCGATCCGGGACAGCGGCGTCGATTTCAAGAATCCCCACTCGCTGTTCCCGACCTTCACGACGCCGAACGCGTCGGCGATGGCGACCGGCCACTTTCTGGGTGACACCGGCGATTTCAGCAACACCGTTTACTCTGGGTTTCCCGTGCCGGGGGCAGGCGGCAGCGTCACGCCTTTTCTCGAAAGCGATCCTGTGCTCGGGGACGTCGACGAGCACTTCGCCGGCGACTACCTCGACGAGGTGACTCTGCTGAAGGCGGCGCGCAATGCCGGCATCAGCACTGCAACTATTGGAAAGCTCGGTCCCGCGCTGATCTTCGACCATACCGACCGCACCGGCGCGCCGACGATCGTTGTCGATGATTCTACCGGAACCCCAAAAGGCATCCCGTTGTCGCAGGAGGTCGAGGGGGCTATGACCGCCGCCGGCCTTCCGCTTGCGGCACCCTCGCGCGGAGATAACGGCAAGGCGGGCAATGCCACCACACCCGGGGCAAAGGTGGCCAATGTCGTGCAACAGGATTACTTCACCGACGTCGCGACGAAGGTCGTGCTACCGCTTTTCAAGGCCCGCAATCGCCCCTTCGTCCTCGTCTTCTGGTCTCGCGACCCGGATGGAACACAGCACAATCAGGGAGACAGCCTCAACCAGCTCACTCCCGGCATTAACGGCCCCACCTCACTGACGTCGATCAAGAATGCCGACGGTGATCTAAGCCGCATCCAGCAGGCGCTTCGCGATCTCGGGCTCGCCGACACCACCGACATCTTCGTAACCGCCGATCACGGCTTCGCCACGATTTCCAAAGAAAGTGGGACGAGCACGGCGGCGCGGACCGCATACGCGGATGTTCCGCAGGGCTTTCTCCCGCCAGGGTTCGTTGCGATCGACATCGCAAATGCTCTCCACATGCCGCTCTACGATCCAGACGCCAAAAACGGGCTGCTAGCCGGAAGCAGCCATCCAAGCCGGAGCAACGGCATAATCGGACCCGATCCCAACAAACCCGATATTGTGGTCGCGGCCAATGGTGGTTCCGACCTCGTTTATCTCCCAAAGAAGGACAGAAAACTCGCAGCGCGCGTGGTTTCGGCGCTGTTAGCGCAGGACTATGTGAGCGGCCTCTTCGTCGACGATTCACTTGGCAGGATTCCGGGTACGTTACCGCTGTCAGCGATCAACCTTAAAGGCTCGGCCTTGACACCCATGCCGGCAATCGCGGTGAATTTCCGCACGTTGTCGACAGGTTGCGCGCAGCCTCTTAATTGCACTGTGGAGATCGCCGACACGGGCCTGCAACAAGGCCAGGGCATGCACGGGAGCTTCAGCCGGGCAGATACAATGAATTTCATGGCCGCTATCGGTCCGGACTTCAAGGGAGGGTTCACCGACGAGGCGCCGGCAAGCAACGCCGATGTTGGCAAAACACTGGCCCGTATCCTTGGTCTGAAGATCAAGAACAAGGGGAAGCTGATCGGCCGCGTTCTGACAGAGGCTATGCCGGGAGGAACAACGCCAAGCTATACCGCGAAGGTGATGCGCTCCCGTCCGGCCGCTGGCGTCAGGACGATATTGAACTACGAACTCGTCGGCAGAACACGCTATTTCGATGCGGCTGGCTTTCCGGGTCGAACGGTGGGCTTGACCGGCGCGAATGTCACAGCCGAGATTGTCCACGCGTCGCACTGATTGTTCTGATGCCTTCCTGGAGACCGGGAGCACTGTCCGTGTCCTGTCGCACCGGCGCTGCTTTTGCAAGGACGAGGTGCACGCCAAAATCGCCCAGGGCGCGTCGCCTTCTGCTGCTCGTGGGCGCGCTGGCGCTCGACGAGAGAACGGGCCATTGGAGATCCCCCTTCTGTTCGAACTAAACAACTGCGATCAGCGGCAGGCGCGGCACCCGGAAGGCGACCACCGGCGACACGATTCGCGCAGCGTCGGCATGGTAGCCGTTTGGCGTCCCGCCAACGGCGATAATCGTACGGCAGCAGTGCCGGCGAGGAATGCTTCTGATCCCGCGCACCATCGCGTTGTCCCCCGGATGGCGATCAAGGAGGAGGCTAGGCGAATCGTCGGCGCGATTGCCCACAGCAAAAAGGCAGCACACGATTCGGCCTT
>JAFMSA010000009.1 GCA_017353855.1 Alphaproteobacteria bacterium | reverse complement strand
GATCGAATTTCCGGAATATGCCCTTCCGGGTCAGGATGTGAAGCACCGGCGCCGGATTGAAACAGCCGCCGCTCTCGCCGATGCAGTCATTGTGAATTCGACTGTCACGCGTGAAGCCTTTGAACCTTACCTCACACAGTGTCGTCGCGCTCCGCCCCTGCTCGTAGCACCTTTCGGCGTCGAGATGCCGGCACTGCGGCGGGACGCACCGTCAACCGTAAGGCATCCGTATTTTGTGTGCGTCGGCACGATCGAGGCCCGCAAGAATCATCTGCTGCTGCTCAACCTGTGGCGCCAGCTGGTAGCAGAGTTCGGCGACGCCGCACCCCGCCTCGTGCTCATCGGACAACGCGGATGGGAAGCCGAAACGGCCGTCGACATGCTGGAGCGCTGCCCCGCCCTGCGCGGCATTGTCCTAGAGCGCAGCAATGTGCCGGACGCGGAAGCCGGCCGCCTGCTCAAAGGAGCCCAGGCTCTGCTCCTTCCGTCCTTTGCAGAAGGCTTCGGATTTCCGCTGGTAGAAGCGCTTGCGCTGCGGGTTCCGGTGCTCTGCAGCAATCTCGCCGCATTGCGCGAGAGTGGCGGTGGGGTCCCGGAATATTTCGACCCGATCGACGGCGCCGGCTGGCGGGCGGCGGTCATTGATTACTCGCTGCCGAACTCTGCGCGGCGCCAGCAGCAGCTCGACCGGCTAGCGGGATGGAAGCCGCTGAGCTGGGCAGATCATTTCAGCGCCGTCGACGCGTTCGTAACCGCAGCCGGTTCGACGCGCGCGATGCCGACGGAGGCTTCGCCCGCGCTCAGCCGTCGCGTCAGCGTGAGCCCCGGTTGACGCTCGCAGATCCCAGACATACGATGCCTCACTTTACGAGAGGGATCCGGCAATGGCGGAGCTGGCGCGGCTGAACGGCGTGATAGGTGCGCTGGAGGAGGGCAAACCTGCCTTCGTTTGCTTTTCCGCGGCGGAAATCGGGGCCGCACAAGCGATAAACGCTGCGCCTTACGATGGCGTGGTGTTTGAGATGGAGCATCGGCCATACGACATCCGCGCGTTGCGCGACTGTCTACAGTACATGCTCGATCGCCGGCAAATTTTGCGATCAAGCAGCCTCGCCCCGGCGGTGACCCCTTTTGTCCGCATTCCGCCCAATGGCGGCGAGATCAGCCAGTGGGTGGCAAAGCAGGTATTGGATCAAGGCGTTTACGGGATCGTGTGGCCGCATGTCAGCACGGTCGAGGAGGCGCGCAATGCGGTGGCTGCGTGCCGTTATCCGCGGCCGCGCTCGGCGGCCTATTTCGAGCCGGCGGGTCAGCGCGGCGACGCGCCGGCCGCCGCGGCACGCTATTGGGGCTTGAGCCAGGCGGAATATTACGCGCGCGCCGATGTCTGGCCGCTCAATCCGCAGGGGGAAATACTGGTCGCGATCATGTGTGAGGAAGTGCGCGCGATCAAAAATCTCCCGCAGATGCTGGATCAGGTGCCGGGGATTGGTGTCGTGATCATCGGGGAGGGCGATCTGTCACAGGACCTCGGTCTGCCGCGCCAGTACGACCACCCTACAGTGGCCTCGGCAATAGACGAGATTCTGGCAATCTGCAAACAATACAATGTCGCCTGCGGCCATCCCCATGTCGATAGCAGGAATGTCGAGACCCTGTTGCAGAAAGGGTTTCGCTACCTGATGCCAGCTCCGGTCTATTCCTACGCCGCGCTGGAGCTCGGCCGCAAATCAGCCGGCCGCGCCTAGTCGGCCTGCGCCCGAGTGTGGGCTCGAAGATCCGGGGATGGCGGTCCGGGCCTTCAGTTCACGGGGGCTGCCCGCCGGGCCCGAGCCGGCGCCGGTCGAGATCTGTCGCTCCGCGCCGCAGCGACGGCCGGGCAGGCTACTCGGGTTTTCGGCCAGGGCACGAGCCTTTATACCGCGACTATCCGCGCCAGATCGGGCGCTGGCGGTGCGGCCGGAACGGCCGCCTCGAGCCGTCGGTCGTCGAGGCGCATATGCCGCTCAAGAATCACTGCGAGCAAGGAACGGAAATCGATTGTGACTGCGAGGTCGCGCCGCTGATATAGCTGCGGCAGCGCAAGGCCGGGCCACTCGCCGTAAACCCGACCGCCATTGACCGCACCTCCCAGGACCCAAATGACGTTGCCGTGACCGTGATCGGTACCGCCATTGCCGTTTTCCCGGACCGTGCGGCCGAATTCGGACAGGACCACGACGACGGTGTCGCGCCAGGCCTCACCGGATGCGCGGGCGAGGACGGCAAGACCTTCGCCGAGCCGGCGCAGATGATCGGCCAGCTGTCCCTTATGGTCTCCCTGATTGATGTGGGTGTCCCAGCCGCCCAGCCCGACCGCCGCAAGCCGCAGGCCCGGATGACGGCGGATCAGCGAGGCGAGCCGCGCCGCCTGCCTCGGGAAACCTGCCGGCGGCGGAGCGCCGTTATCGGCAGTCTGCCGCTCCTTTGATAGTGCATCCATCAGCTGGGTGCGCGCCGCCCGGGCCTCGTGATAAGACTCGCTTACCTCGTCATCGCCGCCATAGAGCCGATCGAACGCACTGCCGATCTGCGGCTGGTCGATTGGCAAGGCGCGTACGCCATGGGGTCCCAGCGGCAATGTAGCGACCGGTGCCTTGCCGGCCAGAATGCGCGGCAAGACCGGCCCGATGCTGACGGCATCGGCGGCACCGCGCGGCCCCGGCAATGCCAGCAGTAGCCGGTTCATCCAGCCGTCACGGGTGGCGCTGTCTCCGGGGGTCCCGTTCTCGAGATAGAGTTGTGCGTCGAAATGCGACCGCGTCGGGTCAGGGGAGCCCGCGGCGTGGATAAACGCCAGTTGGCGATTCCCCCATAACGGCATCAGGCTCGCAAGGGCGGGATGCAGTCCGAACTGGCCATCGAGCACCAACGCTCCGTCCGGCTTGCCCGGCGGCGCGATCGCGATCGACGGGCGCGCGCGGTAATAGGCGATTTCCCGATAAGGGATAACGACATTGAGGCCATCCACCGCGCCGCGGAGCAGGATCACGATCAGACGCCCCGGAGGGCGGTCGGTAGCCGCCGCCGAGGAGCAAGGCCCTAGCGCAAAGAGGGCTGCCGCTGCCCTGTTGAGAAAATCGCGGCGACGAATAACCATCGGTTACCGCCGCATAAAATCCGGGCCGCCGAGGATCAGCGCGGCGCGCAGGCCCGGCGGCGCCTGGCCGATGACGTCGCGAGCGGTGTCGGTCATAGCCGAGCCGAAAACCGCCTCCAGATGCCCTGCCTCGACCGGGTGGGCCGTGGACAGGCCGGCGGGATCGTTCGACCATAAACCGCCGTGCGCCAAAGCAGTCGCGAAGCTGATCCGCCGCGTCGTCGCTTCGGGGCTCAGCCAAGCCTCTTCGGTGTTTTTGTACCCGTCCGGCGTCTGACATCCGTAAAGCGGCATCCCGAGCTGATCCATCGCGCCGAGCAGCGGTCGCACACTGCCGACCGGGACACCCGCTGCGCGCACGGCGGAAATCACGAATTGATAGGGCGATTTGTATTTTCCGCCGGCGCTGTCCCAGAACTCGCTGCTGGAAAAGAGCGTCCTCAACACTTCACGAAGATCACCGTCGGTTTCTTGAAACCGAGCCGCGAGCCGGTCGACGAGGGCGGAAGGCGGATCGTCGGCCACGAAGTATTGCGCAAGCTCGAAGCTGATGTGATGGGCGGTGGCCGGACTGTGCGCCAGGATATCGAGCGCCTCCTCCCCTTCCGCCTTGCCGCTGGACTTCAGCGCACGGCCGAGGAAGACCTTGGGGCTGTAGTCATGGCGCGTGGAGTCGAATACCGCGGCATACTCAGGATAGGCGCGCGCGTCGGGCGGATTGATGCCCCAGCCGGTGAAGATCCGGGCCAGGGTTATCACGTCATCCTGCGTGTACCCGCCATCGACGCCCAGCGTGTGCAGCTCCATAACCTCGCGCGCAAAATTCTCATTTAGCCCCTTCTCCTTGCCATGGGCGCCGGGACTGCCCGGCGCGGTGTTGAGCGCATTGTCGAGGTAGACCAGCATCGCCGGATGTTTCTCGGTCGCGAAGAGCAGGTCGCGGAAGCGGCCGAGGGCATGAGGACGGATCGCCTGCTCTTCGTAATTGCCGATCCACACATCATCCAGGCGTTTGCCGGAGAACACGTTGAAATGGTTGAACCAGAAATCGACCATGACCTGCTGCAGCTGGCGCGGGCTCAGTATGGCTCTCAGAATGCGGGCCTCGGAAGCCTCCTGCAGAATGAGGCGCACCCGCTCGCGCTGCGCCTTTTCCAATTCCGGACTGGGTTTGAAGCCGGGCAGCGCGGGCAATGGCCCATAGAGCCGCCGCAGCTGCATCGGGTCGAGCTTGAGCGTGTCGAGCTGGCTAAGGCGCCAGCGAAGCTCGATCGGTTCCGGGATCGAATCCGGTTCGAGCTGCTGGCGAATATAGCGCTCGATGCCGGTCGCCTTCAGGTGGCGAAACTCGTCGAGTGTCGGACCAAAGGCGAGCCGGTTGAGGACATGAATGGCTTGCCGGTCCGAGACCTGCTCGGTGCCGGTCGCCAGCGCGGCGGGCATCCCGAGCAGCAGACACGCGGCGATCAGGAAACCTGCTATCCGCTCCGGCCGGGATCGATGCGGGCCCGTCCGCCGCAGCACCATTTTGTCCATATCGCGCCCGCCCCCCGATTCGCAGGCGGACTCAGAATAAACAAAGCGCGTCCTTACGCAAGCTGCGGGCTCGCGCACAGCGATAATCCTCTTTCATCGCGGCGAGCGCAGGCGTGTAATGTCGCCGCGGGCGGGCGGCATGACGGAATCGGGGCGGTGAACGCCCCGCGTCAGGCGGATTACACCGAGCAGCCGCAAGACACTGAGAATTGCCGCGAGCGCCGAGAACCCGGCTGCCAGCACGAAGACGATCCCTGCGCGACAGAGCTGCACGCCGAAGTGGCGACCGAGAGCGCGAATAACGGGCGTTTGAACATATAGACCGGCAGCATCGGCAGGCTCAGCGAGTTTTGCCGCCGCACGAGAAGGGCGCCGACGACAGCCGCGCCGATCAGCTCGAGCGCAACGAACCCGGCCGTCTGACGATGACCGATGCCGTTGATCCCGCCTATCAGGAGCGCGAAAGCCAATCCGCTCGATACCGGCCTCGTGAACACCGCGAGGCCGATTGCGTAAATGCGGCGATACCCAAAAACGTCGCCGAGCGAGGCCAGCGGCAACAGCGAAATCACGACGGCCAGTTGATAGGCATTGATGACCCAGATCGACCGGGCGGCGCTGGCCGATCGCGGTATCGAGGACCGACACGACGAGCCCGATGACGAGAGTGAGCATCGCCCAACATCGTTGCGGGAGCGGCAACCCGTCTTCCGCGGTATTCCTCATCTGATGCCGCCCGTCGCTGGGCGCCGGTAGAGGGACAGGGTGCGGGGCAGGTTACTCCACGATCTGCGGCACGATCAGGAACAGATCGGTGTCGCCGGTCTCCTCACCAGCAGCGGTCAGCATTGCATGCGCCTGTCCCCGATGATGCGTCTGGTGATTGAAGAAATGTGTCACCAACAGCCGGTGGGGGGCGCGCACTTCGCGATTGGCGGCACCGCTGAACCACGTCATTTCCCGGGCGAGCCAAGCATCATCCACCCGTGCGGCCCAATCCGTGATATCGGCATCCACACGCTTGCGCTCAGCGCTGAGTACGGAGAAGTCCGGGATCATCTCAGCGCTCTGTCGGATCCCGACATCCGGTTTCGGCCGATTGTCGAAGCGCGACATCCATTGCTGATCGCCCCACAGGAGGTGGTTAAGCGTGCCGTGAATCGAGCCCCAAAATGCTCCGCGCGGCCGCCGCCGCTCCGCATCCGACAGCCGCGCCGCGGCGTCGTAGAGCCGCCGGTTCATCTCGGTGTTGTAGGTGACCATCGTGCGGATGTAGGCGGGCGTGATCATCCCGTGCTGCTCCTTTAACGTCCCTTGAAGGGCCCGGGTTGCCGCTTTTCGGCGAACGCGCGGGCCGCTTCCTGGAAATCCTCGCTGAGATAGAGTTTCAACGGCGCGGTCTGCATCGTTACCTCGCGCTCGATCTGCTCCATGTACCAGCGACGGGTCCGCACCGTTGCACGCACCGAGAGCGGCGGGTTTCGAGCGATCTCCAGCGCGAGCTCGCGGGCCGCCTCGAGGTGGCAGCCCTCCGGTGCCACGCGGTTGACAATGCCGGCCGCGAAGGCTTCCTCGGCCGTGAAAAAGCGACCGGTCAACGTGACTTCAGTGGCGAACGCGGCGGCTCCGCGGAAGTTTAACAACGCCCAGTATTTGGCGCCGCCGAGGCCGCGCGGGGTTTCCGTCACTTGAAATTTCGTGCCGGGGGCGGCGACGATGAGGTCGCACTCGAGCACGATGCCGAGCGCCAAGCCCATCGCATAACCATGCGGCGCGGCAATCACCGGCTTCCAATTCACCGAGCGGGTCAGGAGGTCACCGGAGTGCGCACCCCAGCCCTGCGGCCCGCCGTGCTGCTCAAATTCCTCGCGAGTGCGCATCTGTCGCTGATGCACATCGGCACCGCTCGAAAAGGCCCGGCCGTTGCCGCTAATGATCGCCACCTGCGCTTGCGGATCGAGGTCGAAACGGCGCAGCGCATCCGCCAGATGCCGCACGAGATCATCGCTGAAGGCATTGAGCCGCTCCGGCCGGTTCAGGGTCAAACTCGCGACCTGATCGCGACAGGAATATTCGACAAGGCTGGCCGTGCTGGTCTGCGCCATCTTCACCGCCTCCGAGGTTAGCTATCGAGAGCATCTGGTGGAACTGCGAGCCATTGTATGCGCAGTTGCCGTCACGGTCAGCCCCCGGGACGTCGACCCGTGAGCAGGTTGCAACGGGTATGCGGCGGGGACGGGGGTGGGAGGCTGGTTTTTCAGGGGTCAGGCCGAAATCCCGAACCAGCTGCCGCGGCTTGCCGGATCGACCTTCTTCGGTTGAAGCTGCGCGGCCGGACGCACGGTGTCGCGGAATCGCGCTACGCGATATTCGCGCAGCGGCGTTGCGCGCCGCCCGAGAGGCTCCATTTTCTCGGAGCGAAGCAGAACCACGCGCCCCGCCCGAGGCGGGGCGCAAACGAAAACCCGTCCGCTACCTGCCGGTGGCCGAGCCTTGGCCAGGGGCTCCGCCGGGAGAGGTCCCGCCCTGACCGGGAGCAGCGGGCATGTTCATACCTCCCTGGCCTGGCGCAGCCGGGGTCGTGCCGGTGGATCCCGCCGGTGGGGTAGTCGTCCCCATGGAGCCAAGCAGGCTGTCCCTCGTCTGCCGATCGAGATTAGACGTTACATGCAGGTTGTTCTGTTTCTGGTAATCCGCGATTGCTCGCCGGGTCGCGCGCCCGAGCCTGCCGTCGATCTTCCCGTGGTAGAGATTATCGGCCTGCAGTTTTTGTTGAACCTGCTTGATCTCCGCGGCGGACTGCTGGGTCGCGCCCGCGTGCCTGCCCGGGTGGCTCGATGCATCCGCCGGGGTGGTCCCGGTGAAACTCAGGCCGGCGCCGAGCGCAATAACCGACGCTGTCGCAATGATTAATCGCCTCATTCGTACCTCCAACCTCGCGTTCCGAAGTGCGGCGTGCAAGTTAGCCCGGCACGCACATCAGTGAACACCGCTTCGCGTCGCACGCTCCCCTGTACTTTCATTTTTTCGACTGTCGCGATGTCGGCAGGCGTCATTGCTGGCCTTCCCACTACTGCAAATTCAGAGCTACTGAAGGCGCGTACCGCAGGCTGAACCTAAAGCGGACCGGTGGGTTCTCACTCGTTGCCCCGAAAAGGCCTCGCCGTTTGGCGTTTGCGCGTGCAGAGAAACGACAGGTACCGGGGTTCGAAATTTCGGGCCGATATCAAGGCCGAAACACCGGAAGACCTTTTTGCGCGATCGACGCGCCGCCACTCGCCATCGCCGCGGGCTGCGTTGCGGAGCTGAGATGCTGCCGCCCGCGATCGATAGGTTGTAACCTCGCTCTCGAGGCGATCTCTTCAGGAGCGGTGACGGATGGAGCTTGAGGCACTTTTCCGGCCAAAATCGATTGCCGTGATTGGCGCGTCGGAGAAGCCGACAATCGGCCGCCGAGTGATCGCATCGCTCGACCGGATCGGCTTCCCCGGCGCGATATTCCCGGTCAACCCCGGCTACTCAAAAGTGGCGGGGCGAAATTGCTATCCGGACCTCACGGAATTGCCGGTGGCTGCGGATGTTGCGCTGTTTTGCGTGGGTCATGCGCGCATTCTTGAACCTCTGCGTGCTGCGGCGCAGCGCGGAATAAAGGCCGCGGTCATTTACGATGGCGGGTTTGCCGAACGCGGCGAAGACGGGCGACGCCTTCAAAGCAGGATCGAGAGGATCTGCTGCGAAGCCGGTATCGCCCTCTGCGGGCCCAACTGCATGGGGGTGCTAAGTCCGCACCACCCGAGCACGAGCTATCTGCAGGAGTTGCGCGACCCGGCGGGCCTTGCCGGCGATGTCGGTATCGTGTCCCAGAGCGGCGCATTCTGCGTCAGCCTCTTGACCGATATCAGACGCTTTGGTTTCAGCCACGTTGTCTCATCGGGGAACGAAGCCGTACTGGCAGCGGCCGATTACCTCGAACACCTCATCGACGATCCGCATACTGCAGTAATCGGCGGCTTTATCGAAACGATCAGGTCGCCCGACCGTTTTGTTGCCGCTCTCGACCGCGCCGCTGCACGCGAAAAGCCCGTGGTCGTGCTGAAGGTCGGCCGAACGGAACGCACGCAGCGTGCGGTGACGACCCATACCGGCGGGGATGCCGGCGAGCCTGGCTTTGTTTCCGAGCTCCTGCGCGCGCACCGTGCGATCGAAGTCTCCGACCTTGTCGAGTTTACCGAAGTGCTCGCAGCCTGCCAGGGGACAAAACGGCCGGCAGGCAGGCGGATCGGCGTGGTGACGTCGTCCGGCGGACTGGCTGAGCTGATCCTCGATATCGCTGCAACGGCCGATCTTCGGTTGCCTGCGCTATCTGCTGCGGCCATGGCGGAAATCGAAGGTGGGATCGGCTTCGTCACCGGCGATGGGAACCCGCTCGACGCCTGGGGCAACGGCACGTTTGCCGGCAATCTGCCCCATGCCCTCGCTGTCCTTGATCGCAGCCCGGACCATGACGTCGTCGTGTTCTGCCGGGACAATTGCGACGGACAGCCCTTCGAGATGCCCGAGGTCCCGTTGAGCTATCTTCAGCTCTTCGCGCGCGCGGCGGCAACCAGCAGAAAGCCGCATTACCTGCTCCACACGCGTCCCGGGGCGATGAACCGCGAGCAGGTCGCGTATCTTCGCGCGGCAGGGATTGCAGTCCTCGGCGGCCTGCGTGAAGGTCTCTTAGCGATCGACCGATTGGCGCTCTATGGCGCAGGGTGAATAACAGCAGGGTGAATAACAGAGGAGAGCAGAGGTGGCCGATCCGGTAGTCCTGTACGAGGTCGATGAAAAGGTCGGTGTCATTACGCTGAACCGTCCGGATAAGCTCAATGCGATCAGCGCGGAGCTGCAGCAGCAGTTGACCCAAGGCTTTGCGCGAGCCGACACCGATCCGCAGACGAGTGTGGTCCTGTTGCGCGCCGAAGGCCGCAGCTTTTGCGCCGGCTATGACATTTCGGCGCAAGCGCCGCCGACCGATGATTGGCGCAGCGACGCGACCAAGGCGCACGATCATCTGCGCCCCCAGCTCGAGTTCGAGATGCTGCCGTGGACAATGAAAAAGCCGGTCATCGCCTCGGTTCAAGGGCACGTTCTCGGCGGCGGCTGCGAGCTCGTGATGTTGTGCGATCTGACGATAGCAGCTGACAATGCGACGTTCGGCGAGCCGGAAGTGCGTTTTTCGGCCGTTGGCCCCGCGATCGTGATGCCGATGATCATCGGCTACAAGAAGGCACGAGAACTGCTCTATTTCGGTGATCAGATCGACGCCGAGGCGGCGCTCGAGCTCGGCATGGTCAACCGGGTTGTGCCGCTCGCCGAATTGCGTGAAGCGAGCCTGCGCTACGCCAAGCGGCTCTCGCTGATCTCACCCGAAGCGCTTTACGCAACCAAGCGCGCCGTCAATCGCGTCGCGGATGCGGCCGGGTTCCGCACTGCCCTGTACGCCGGGCTCGATGTTGTCGGCCCGCTCTACGCGACGAAGACCGAATTTGGTGCGAAGTTCCGCGACATCGTCGGCGCCGAGGGTGTCCCCGCCGCCGTGAGATGGCGGACGGGGCAGTTTCGGGAATAGTTCACGCCTCCCTGTCCCCGATCGCGTGGGGCTCTTCCTCGCCCTGCTAGCAGGGTGCTTGGAGGGAGAGGGACGGGGCGAAGGGCTTCGCTCTTAGTTCTTTAGTCACGCCGGGGCAAAAATCCCGCTTTTGCCCGCCTCCAACCTCGCACGCTGCGGAACTGGCGGCGTCGCGAAAGCGGCATCGTTGTGCAGGACCGGCAGCACCCGGCTCGCAAACAGGCGCATGTTCTTTTCCGCATCCTCGTGCGGGATGCCCCCGAACGAAAATTCGGTCACCAAGTGGTCGGTCCCCGTCAGACGCTGCAACTCGGCGATCTGCTGTAGGCAGTCTTCCGGGGTGCCGACGATCTGGATTTTGACATAAAACTCGGTCGCCCTGGTCTGCTCCTCCGGGCTCTGCAAGCGGGCATAGGTCTTGGCCATCTTGCCATAGGTCTCGTAGCCTTTGACCGTGGCGAGGTGCCCGTCCGAAAAGTGGTAGTGGTCGTCGATTGACTGCCATTTCCTGCCGAGCCACCTCATCGCCCGGTCCTGCGCCTCGCTTCGGCTTTCGGCGCAGGAGACGTTGGTCAGGATGATCGGCGGCGGCGGATCGTAACCGACGCCCAGCGCGATCTCGCGATAATTGATGATGTTCTCGGCTGCCTTCGGCCACTCGTTCTGCATCACGACCAGTATGCCGAAGCCGAGCTTCGCCATGATCTCGGCCGATTCCGGACTGACCGAGGAGGCATAAAAGCGCCTCTCCGGATGTGAAATCGGGCGTGGCCGGATCGAGGTGCGCGGAATTTGGTAGAACGCGCCCTGCCACTCGAATTCGGGCTCGGCGAGGGCCTTGCGGATCAGTTGGGCCGCCTCTGAAAAGCGTGCGCGCGCCTCCTCCATCGGAATACGGAAACCCGCATATTCGACGCTTGCGGCACCGCGGCCGAAGCCGAACAGGCAACGCCCGCCGCTGAGGATGTCCAGCAGCGCGATCCCTTCGGCGACGCGGATTGGATCGTGCCACGGCAGGACGATAACCGCCGTTCCGAACATGATCCGCTGCGTCCGGCCGGCGTAATAGGCCAGCAGTTGAAGCGGCGCAGGCGACATCGCATAACCGGTGAAGTGATGCTCGAGCGCGAACAGCGAGTCGAAGCCGAGCGGCTCGGCGAGATCCCCGGTTGCCAGGTGGTCCGACACGACCGCGACATCGGGACGGGGCGGCTCGGAGAGCATATTGAGCGCAATGCCGACCTTCATCGTGGTCCTCCTTCCTCCTCGTTCATCACCCCCCGCGACAGCGGGAGGGGGGTTAACGGCCGATCCGCTCGCCCTGAAATCCCCCGTTCGCGGAATGACGGGTTAAGATCACCTCCGGTACCAGGGATGCGGCTGCCCCGGGACCTTGCTGCGCAAAGTGTAGACTGAAGTGCGGGCGGTGAAGAAGATCGTCCTCAGATCGGCGCCGCCGAAGCACAGATTGGCCGGGATCTCGGGCGTACGGATGATCCCGAGCTTGCTGCCGTCGGCCGCGAACACCCAGGTCCCGCCCGGGCCCGTGCAATAGACGCGACCCTCCTGGTCCACCTTCATGCCGTCCGGAACGCCGTCCGTCTCTTCGTCGGACATGTCGGCAAAGATGCGCCGTCGCACCATGTTGCCGGAGGCGTCGAGCTCAATGGCGTGGATGTACTGCGCCCAGCGCGTGTTGGCAACATAGAGGGTACGCTCATCGGGCGAAAACGCCAGGCCGTTCGGGTACTCGAATTCCGCGACGAGACGGCTGGCGCCGTCGGGATTGACGCAATAAACTCCCGAATGCGCCAGTTCCTTGTCGGCGAGCGGCACGCGCAGCCCCGGATCGGTGAACCAGATGCTGCCGTCCGACTTGCAGACGACGTCATTGGGGCGATTGATGCGCTTGCCCTCGTAGCGATCCATGAGGACCTCGCCGCGGCGGTCATCGGACCAGCGGGTGACCCGGCGGTTACCGCCTTCGCAGACGATAACCCGCCCTTGCAGATCGAAGGTGGTCCCATTGCCTTCACCGGTTCCGGTCCGCACGGTTTCGACCGCTTCGCCGGGCCGCAGCCGGTAAAACGCGCTGCTTCGCACATCGGCGAAGTAATAAAAACCGTCAGGATGCCATAGCGGCCCTTCGGTAAACACGAACCCTGTCGCGGGGCGCTCAGCCTGTGCCGTCTCAAGAATGGTCTCCAGCCCGGCCATTATCCTCGCTCCCAACTTTTCTTCGAACAATAAGGCTACTCCCGAGCCGGCGGGGTGTCTATTTTCTACCGCGCGGACCGCAGGGCGACGCGGACCGCGCGGACACAGGAGAGCAGCAGCAAGCAGCACCACGGCTTAGCCGGGGGCTTTCTCGGAAGCCCACGCCTGCCCCCTTACGAGAGGTGACTGGAGGCCACGTTGACCGGGAAGTTCAAGACTGACGTCCGAATGCCTCCTCAGCTCGGACCTCTCGAAGGACAGGCTGTAGACAACGGGGGCGAAAAAGGCTTGTCTCAAACGCTGCTCGGCAACAATGGCGAGAGGAGCAGGAACGCAAGTTCCTTGTCACCGGGCTCTCCGTCCACGGGGCGTGGCTCCTCCCCGGAGCTGGAGGCCGGGGTATCCACCCCGAAAAAACGCCGATGATGAGATGGCGGATCGGTGAGGTCACGGTCACGAAGGTCATAGAACTCGAGGTGACCGGCGGCAGCCGGTTTATCCTGCCTCAAGCCACTCCCGAGACGGTGCTGCCGATCGGCTGGCTGCAACCCGATTTCGCCGATGGGCGCGGCCGCCTCAAGATGAGCATTCACGCCCTCCTCGTCGAAACGCCACGCCGCCGGATCATCGTCGACACCTGTCTCGGCAACGACAAAGAGAACCGGCGCATCCCGACCTGGAACAGGCTGCAGACGAGCTTTCTCGCGGATCTCGGGACCGCCGGCTGTCAGCGCGAGACGATCGACACCGTCGTCTGCACCCATCTCCATGTCGATCACGTGGGTTGGAACACGATGCTGGTCGACGGAAGCTGGGTGCCGACTTTTCCGAATGCCCGCTATCTTATGGGGCGGACAGAGTTCGAGCACTGGGGAAGCCAAACCGATCGCGAGGAGATCGGTGCAGTGCTCCGCGACTCGGTCGGCCCGGTTGTCCATGCCGGACTCGTCGATCTCGTCGAGACCGATCACCGGATCTGCGAGGAGGTCGGCCTCGTCCCGACCCCGGGCCATACTCCGGGCCATGTCAGCGTGCGGATCGCCTCGCAGGGGGAGGAGGCACTGATCACCGGTGATTTCATGCATCATCCCTGTCAGATCGCTCACCCGGAGTGGTCGTCGACCGCGGATTCCGATCCGGCGCGAGCGCAGCGCACGCGAGAGCAGATGTTGACCCGAGTTTCCGATACCCCGATCCTGGTCATCGGCACGCATTTCGCCGGACGGACCGCTGGCCGTGTCGTGCCCGAGGGCGACGCATTCCGCCTGGTCGCTTGACAAATCCTGGAGGTGGGCCGGATGAGTGAGCGCGTCTTTGACGGCTTGAAAGTGATCGACTGCGCGAGTTTTATCGCCGGCCCGGCTGCAGCGACCGTGATGTCGGATTTCGGCGCTGAGGTGATCAAGATCGAGCCGCCCGGCGCGGGCGACCCCTACCGTCGACGCGCGACGCCGCCGACCGGCCCGGGGCTTGCCAGCAATCCCGGCTTCGAGCTCGACGGGCGCAACAAGAAGAGCCTGGCGCTGGACCTCCGATCCCGCGCCGGACAGTCGGTGCTGCGGCGGCTGGCTGGGCAGGCCGATGTGTTCATCACGAATTATCCGCCGCCGGTCCGCCGCCGGCTCGCGATCAGCTATGAGGATCTGGCGCCGCTCAATGAACGGTTGATCTATGCGTCGTTCACCGGCTATGGCGAGACCGGCCCTGAAGCCGACAAGCCGGGCTTCGACGCGACGGCGTGGTGGGCGCGCTCGGGCCTCATGCATCTTGTGCGCGCCGGCGAGGAAGCGTCGCCGGCGCGCTCGCTGCCTGGGATGGGAGACCATCCCTCGGCACTGGCGACCTATGGCGCCATTATCACTGCACTCTACCGGCGCGAACGGACCGGCAGGGGGAGCTGCGTGGGCTCCTCGCTACTGGCCAACGGCTTGTGGGCCAATGGTTGCTCGGTGCAGGCCGCGTTGTTCGGTGAACGAGTGGTGCCGCAGCCGCCGCGCGAGCGCGGGGTCAATGCCCTGAGAGTGCATTACCGATGCCGTGACGGGCGTTGGCTTCTACTGTCGATTGCCGCCGACGAATGGCGCTGGGAGACGTTGAAACAGTGCGTCGATGGCGGCGTGCTCGAGGATCCGCGCTTCGCCACGCATGAGCTTCGCGAAGCTCATGCGCGCGAGCTGATTGCCGTTCTCGACGGAATTTTCGCGACCAAGGACCAGGCCGAGTGGCGAACGATCCTCGACGACGCCGGGCTGATCTTCGGCATCGTCGCCGATATGGACGAGATTGCCGGGGACGCGCAGATCCTCGCCAGCGAGGCGCTGGTGCCGTTCGCAGGCGAGGATACGATGACCGTCAACAGCCCGATCTGGCTGGCGGGCCAGCGGAAGGCCAAACCGCGGCGCGCCCCGAAGGTCGGCGAACACACGGACGAAGTGCTTCGCGATGCCGGCTACAACGATGCCGAAATCCGCACATTGCGCGGCGAGGGCGTGATCACCTGACCTACAGCTGTAGGGATACCTGCGCCGGACGGGTTGAGCCCGGCGTGAGGCGGGGGAAACCCATCATATGCCTATTTTCGGCTTGGCGGATACTCGACGCAGCCTAACCTAACCGAAGTGGAACCGATCATCAGATCGCCGATCGCCGGCCTGTACGGGTCGGCCCCGTCATCCGGTTCGGCAGATTGTCGCGGATGCGTTTCGTGATCGGCGGCGCATTCCGACTCGCCTCGAATGAATTTCAGGACCACGGGAGCTCGAAGCTGTGCGAAATGTGTTTGCCTTTACTGTGCGTCGATCCCACGACTAACCGAATGCGTGTCCCGTCGCCAAATTAGCCGGTCGGCCGTGCATCACCCGGGTCGTATTATCCGGCCCCTTCGTCCATCGTGGTGAGGAGCGCCGCATTAGTGCGCTGGCTTTGGTCATGTCGAAGATTTTTTTGATTTGACGAATCCCTCGAGGAGATCGAGCTTCGCGGGGGCTGGGTGGCGAGATGGCCGCCGGGCTTCACGGAGGACACTGCCGGCACTGTGCCGTTCTACGGGGTGCAATTTTCGATATCGGCGCAGAAGTCGAGCGTGTCCTTCAGTACCGCGCTGCGCACTGTCATCGGTCATGATCGACGTCTAATACCGGATGAAATTGCAGATGTTACGGTACTGATTGTCTGGAGTGACGAGATTTTTGAATGCATTGGCGAGGTAAGCAGTGAACTGTTCGTCGAAATAAGCAACGAGCTTTTGCGGCAGTCCATCCATCGCCAATGGTTTCGACATTTGACGCCGGTGCGGACACCTCGTAGCCGAGGCGTCAAACGCGATCGTAATGAGATCATTGCTGGCGCTTTGAGGGCGCGGACCGCCCGCCGCATAATAGCTTCTGTGTGGTTCACGAGGCCAGGTTCCTCGCATAGCGGACCCTCGTTGTTGGGGGCCCCGCTTAGCGGCGACTGGCGGGTTGACAAGAAAAGTCGAAACCGAGCGTCCCCGGCACCGGGCGATGCGCTCTGCGCAGTGCCGGGGAGCCGGTCCTTATCAGCCCTCGCGCCCGCCGTTGCCGGTTCTGTGCCCGAAATTGAACATGTCGAACAGATCGCCGATTGCCGGCATATTCATCGGTACGTAAGGACTGTCCTTATCCGCGCGCGGGTTCGGCAGATTGTCTCGGCTGCGACCGGTGAGCGGCTGCAGACCCCAGTTGCGTTCGATAAATTTTAAGATCGACACGTGATCGGTGTAGCTGTGCACGACATGTCCGCCCTTCGAGTAGGGGGATACGACCACCAGCGGAATACGTGGCCCATCACCGAAAAAGTCCACCGGCTGGAGAAAGCCGCTGTCGTAGTATCCGCCCCCTTCATCAAGCGTGATGAAGAGCGCGGTCTGCGACTGCAGTTCGGGGTTCGCGTCGAGGGTGTCCAGGATCTTTTGCAGCATCCCCTCGAAGAGATCGACCTTTGACGTCGCCGGATGGCCGTCGAGCAGCCCGTCGGGCTTGACGAAACTCACTGCCGGCAGTGTGCCGTTGCCGACTGCGGCATAGAAATCCGTGGCGTCCTTGATGTGTTCGGTTCGCTGCGCCGGATCTCCCATGATCGAGGAGGCGTAGGATTCGAAATTGCAGATATTGCAATAAGCCGCGCCGACCGCGTCGGCCGGATCGGTAGAGCCGTTGGCGAGGTTGACGGCGGCATTGTAAGCGCCGCCGTAATAGGCCCAGGAAATGCCGTTATCGTTGAGCGCGTCGCCGATCGTACGTACACTGCTCGGCGGTATCGAGGCCCCCGACGCAATCCCTTGGGTATCGACTGCACCGTTCGGCAGGAAGCCCGGGTTTGTGTTGTTGAGCATGTAATAACGGTCCGCCTCGCAATGCGCCTGCGCCGGATAGGGCAGCGAGTCGAGGTAGCGCACGACCGGCAGCACTCCGGGGGCATTGAACAGGTCGGAACAATTGCTGAAGCGTCCATCCACAGTGTAATCGTTGTTGGTGCCCGACTGCGGATTGGGATTGGCGATTTGCGAGGACGGCGGGACCGTCGGGTTGCCGTTACCGTCACTCCAGTAGATATCGTCGCCGGTTCCCATTAAGACGTGCTGAAGTCCGGTGCCGCCCTGACCCGGCTGATGGTAGTTGTCGGAGATTGTGTATTGGTCCGCGAGCTTCTTGAAGAGCGGCGCGTCCCCCTGCTGTACGTTATAGAACGCCATCGAAGTACCGCCGCCGTGGTCCGCGGGACCGCCGTAAGTGGTGATCACGAAGGGGTAGAGATCGTTGAGGCAGCCGGCGGGATTATCTTCGCTGGCATTGCCGATGCTGCAGTCCGACTGCTGCCACATCTGGTAGAACCGGTGAGTGGTATCGCCGGTATAGCTGTCGTAGGGAAGAGTGGGACCGGTCAACTGAAATGGCCCGTTCGGGAGCGCCGCAGAATTGGTGATGCGGGTATCGGGGGCGCCGCTCGTCGCGTCGGCGCCCGTAGCACCGGTAGTGAGCAGGGAGAGATCGTTCGGTTCCAAGGACGGCTCGATCGCCGCCAGCTGGGCGTCGGTCAGGCCGATGAAAGGCGGCGCGGTTGCGCTGCCCTCGTTCGGCGCACCGCCCAAGGTCGGCGCGGGAAGGTTCGTGTAGGCCGTCTTGTTGGTCTTGCTGACGCCGATAAAGTAGCTCGTCTGCCCCGAGGTCGAGAACTGGCTGGCGGCCGCGAAGTTGGGTCCCGGCGAGCCATCCGGCCGCACGATGCCCTGCGACAAGAGGTTGAGGATCCGATCGCCGCTTTTCGGGACATAGGTGCCGTAGACGTGATCGAAACTCCTGTTCTCGCCGATGACGACGATGACGTGCTTGATCGGGGTTGCTGTCATCGGCTTGTTCGCCGAGGGATCGGGATCGCCCGCGTAAGCCGGCATGCCCAGGCCGACTGTGGTCGAGGCGACAACGGATAAGGCGGCGAAGCAGCGACGGCCGCGCCGGTCCATAGCGCTGGGTAGCATCTTTCCCCCAGTTGATTGTGTCGGAAGCGCGGCGAAGCTAACGAGCGTCAATGACCCATTTGTGATTGTTCTGTGAAAGGATCATTACTCATCGTATTGGCCGATTGTCCGCCTGCAGGCGTTATTATCGATGCGCTCTATCTCGCTCCATCTGAGGAGGACGAAGCGATGCCATCAACCCTCAAGGAACTGCTGGCCGCAGCAGACGCGGCGGTGCCGCGGCTGAGCCCCGGCGATGCCCGACACATGATCGCAACAGGCGATATACTTGTCGTCGATGTCCGCGATGCGCCGGAGCTGGCGTCCGGCGGCAAGCTCAAAGGAGCGGTCAATGTGTCGCGAGGTATGCTGGAATTTCGCGCCGACCCCGACAGCCCGTTTCACGAACCGTCTTTTCAAAAAGACAAGGCGATCGTGGTCTATTGCGGGTCGGGTGGCCGGGCGGCATTGAGCGGCAAGGCGCTGAAGGACCTCGGCTACCGGACAGTCTACAATGCCGGCGGGTTCAAAGAACTGGCCGATGCCGGCCTTGAGACCGAGCCGGCGTAGACGAGCCCGGGCCCGTCCGCGTCGCGCCCTGCCTCTCCGCCGAGGCGGGACGAGAGTTTTGGCGGGCCTCTCGTGTGCTTGCGGCGGGCAATCGGCAGGGCGCACAGCGGAATCCGCTTTGCGGCCCTGCGGCTCGCTCACGCGGGAACGCGGCGCAAGGGTTAGCGCCGGGAGGCCATAGGGCTGTCAGTTATCGACGAACGCGATCGCCTCGATCTCGATCATGAAGCGGGAACCCCCAGGCGGCGCATCTCGACCGCCGTGCAGGTCGGTGCCGCGCGGCCGAAACGGCCCATGCGCATGCCGCCCTTGCCGACGCAATTTCCCTGGGCGTCGCGGGCGAGCTGCCCGGCGACAAAAACTTACCGCCCGGTGCCGCTGACCGTCACGACCTGGGTATAGGCCGGTTGACCGGCCATGATCCGGACATGGATGCCCTGCGGCTGGATCTTCTCGCTCCTGATCGCCATGGCGTCCCCTTCCCCTATAATGCGGGCTTCGACGATACGCCGAGAGCGAGGCCTTGATGACCCAAATCACGCTGCGGCACGGGATTTTTCTGCCGCCGTTTCATCCGATGGAGGAGAATCCGACGGCGTGCCTTGACCGCGACCTCGAACTGATGGAGTGGCTCGACCGGCTCGGCTTTCACGAGGCCTGGATCGGCGAGCACCATTCGGCCGGGTTCGAGATCATCAGCTCGCCTGAGATCTTCATCGCTATTGCGGCCGAGCGCACGAAATCCATCCGCTTCGGCACCGGCGTCATCTCGCTGCCCTACCACAACCCGCTGATGGTGGCGGACCGCATCGTGCAGCTCGACCACCACACGCGCGGACGGGTCATGTTCGGCGCCGGGCCAGGGCTGCTCGCCTCCGATGCGCTGATGCTCGGGATCGACCCGATGACGCAGCGCGACCGCATGGCCGAAGGCATCGACGTGATCCTGCGCCTGTTCCGCGGCGAGACGGTGACCGAGGTGACCGACTGGTACACGCTCGTGGGCGCGAAACTGCACCTGCCGCCCTATACGAAGCCCCATCCCGAAACCGCGGTCGTCAGTGCGGTGACACCCTCCGGCGGCCGGCTTGCCGGCAAGTACGATCTCAGCATGATCTGCGTCGCCGCGACCAACCCGTTCGGATACGACGCGCTCGCGAGCAATTGGCAGATCGCCTGCGACACCGCCGCCGGGCACGGCCGCAGGATGGACCCGGCGCGGTTGCGCCTCGTCGGCCCGATGCACGTCGCCGAGACCCGCGAAAAGGCGTTCGCCAATGCTCGCTTCGGTTTCGAGAAATACCTCAATTACCTTAACAATAATCAGCGCCGCTTTATTGTGCCGCCGGGCCGGGACCCGCTCGAGTGGTTTGTCGAAAACAATTTCGGCGTTGTCGGCACGCCCGACGACGCGATCGCATTGATCGAACGATTGCAGCGCAAGCAGGGCGAGTTCGGCGTCTTCCTGCAGCAGGCGCACAACTGGGCCGACTGGCAGGAAACCAAGCGCTCCTACGAGCTCTACGCGCGCTACGTGATGCCGCATTTCACCGGCGGCAATCGTCCGCGCGTCGAATCCTACGATTGGTGCACCGAGCATCGCGACGAACTCAGCGAAAAGCGCTCGGCCGCTGCCCGCGCCATGTTCGACAAGCATGCAGCCGAACAGCAGGCGGCGCAGTCGCCACAGCAGATCGTTGCCGACCGCCCGCCGCGCGGGCGTGAGGCGTGGTGACGCACCGGAAACCGCTCGGCGGCTGACCCGCTCTGCAGCGCAGCGCCGATTGCAGACCGGCCTGTCTGGGTTGCGCGGATCATCAATCAAAAATTTGGAGAGGAAGTGGAACCGCCTGGTTGGCTGCGGCTGCGCGGGCGCTGGCCGTACGGCAATCTCGGCGGCTCTGGCGCTCGATTTCGGACACCTGCGGAGTTGCGCTCAGCCTGGCGAGTGCAGGGGGGTTGCCCGTCGCCCTGGGGCTCACCCGTACAGTCACCGGTTCGGCTTTGCACCGGCGGCTTTGCAGCTCGTCCCGACGCTGATTCCGGTGAACCTTGCGCTGATCCGGATCGGTTTTGACTGCTCGGCCGGCACCCGCAGCGACCGGCGGAGGCACACCGGGTCGATCTGACGCCCCAATTCCCGACGACGCGACGCATCGATGGCGGCTGTTCGACAATGAAGTCGACCCGACCATACGGGACGCTGTGGTCGCCGATCCGCCCGACCCCGCAGCTCGATTGGCTATTGCTGAGGATTGACAACACGCATCGGCAACGCGCGGAAAATGCTGCCCGCCGGCTGGGGAGGCCTCCGAATGTCTAGCTGCTTGTCCCGATCGACCAGGCAAGGCTCGAACGCGACGTTCCCAAGCTGCCCGCTATCCCTGACCTCGTGCACGGGTGAGCATCGAGCCGCAGCTGGCGCCGGTGCACCTCGACAGGTTCGCGCCGCGACTGCAATGGGTGATTAACGGGAACGAATTTTGCACCGGGGCGCGGCCGTTATACCTCGAATGGGGTCGGCGAATGCCGCGCCGCGGGCATCGCAATCTTCATCCGAAAAGCGTAATGCCGGCGGCGACTGGAGCGAGTGCCGGCCGATCTGCCGATCCGTCAGTTCCCCGTTCCGGCGGGTCAGGCCGGCTCACTGCGCGGTGATGCCGCCGTCGACGACCAGACCGGTGCCGGTCATGAAAGCGGCGTCATCCGAGGCGAGGAAAACGATGCCCTTGGCGATATCGGTGGTCG
>JAFMSA010000693.1 GCA_017353855.1 Alphaproteobacteria bacterium | reverse complement strand
GCTTTCGGACACAACGCACCACCCCTCGCCGGAAAGGTCATTCCTTCCCGCGCTTTGCCGGTATCCCTATTGCGCCGGACATCTCGAGATAGGTGGCCAGTCCCCGAAAGCCAATAGTTTGGGCGATATCGCTTCTTAAATTAAAAAAGGAATCGCGCACCAGTAAACCGGGATCGACCGTTGAGCTCGACCGCCACGATATACCGGCCGAAGATAAATAGCGATCGGCCAACTTTCTCGCCGATTTCTCGCAGTGAAATCGGCACCGAAGTGGTCGCATTTCCCACCGGCAACCGCATGACGCCCGACTTTGCCGAGGCTACGCAGTTCCGCCGGCAACGCTATGCCAGCGAGCAGGAACTCGACGCGGCGCTCTCCCGGGTCAGAAGCGCCGGCAGTGCATTCTATGCCGACTTCAACCGAGACGGGCGCGGCCAGATCAACCGCCTCAACGGCAGCCGCGGCTCTTCGACCCCGACGGCCATCTGATGGAGATCATCACGCGGCCCTATGGCTCGACGCCCGCGTGCAGGCCCCGCAAGCCGAAAAAACGCAGGGAAGAGCCGACAAGAATCGAGGCTTCGCGGCCTTGCGTCCTCAACACGCCTGCGAAGTGGCGAAAAAGCAATGAGTTACAAGGGTCTCTCGTGGAACGAAATGCTCTTGAGCGGGATGAGAGCCGAGGAACGCGCAGAACTGCGGCGAACTCGGGAATAGAGCGTCTATGGGATTTTTCGATTGCGCATCGGGTGTAAGCTGTCCGCGCTCGCGGTTCTCGACGGCGGAGCGGCAAGATAGCTTTGCTCCAATGCTCGCCGTCACGTCCGTCCTTTCGCAAGATCTATCGAGGACGCGGCCGGTGCTCCACCCTGGCCGCGAAGCGCTAGGGTGGTGGTGAAGGCCGCAGCGCGCGAAGCGCGCTTGTTCTCCACCCCGAGGACCGTTGCGCCGAGGCGATATTGCCGCGCGTTACTGGCCGGGCGGCGGCGGCCAGCGAGCGCGAAGGTCGCGGATCTTGAGGCTGCCCGCAGGTCCATTCTGACGAGCGCCGAAATCCATCGCGGCGGCCGTCGTGTTAGTTAGCCGTCGGGCCGGCGACGGCGACGCCGCGCGCAAATGCGCTCAGCCCGGGCGCAGCGGTCGGGATCGGACTCGGAGCCTTCACGGCTGGTGCCGTACTCAGCCGTCCTTATTATTATCCGTATGGCTGCTATTACTATCCACCGGTGCCGGAACATCCTCCGGTACTCTGTTATGCTAGGCTGTTGGAATCCTTATTACAGGCCTATTACCCTTGCTAAGCAGCGAGCGCACACCGGCGCCCGCAAAAATCAATCCAGCACTGCAAAAGGTCTGCGTTGCCGACAGCAGGCAGGCAGCCGCCGAACACCGGTGCCATAATGCCCGGACCTCCCGACCGCATAAGTGGGACCTTTCCGAACAGATAGCTATACATTCACCGGCGCGAGCAGGGCGCGCCCGCGGATCAGATCGGCCGCCTTCTCCGCGATCATAATGACGGGCGCGTTGATGTTGCCGCCGACGAGATCCGGCATCACCGAAGCGTCGACGACGCGCAGCCCCGCGATACCCAGCACATTGAACTCGGGATCGACGACAGCCGTCGGATCGCTCGCTCGTCCCATCTTGGAGGTGCCGAGAGGGTGGTGAACGGTGATCGCGGTTGCCCGGATATGCGCGGCGATCTCAACCTCGGAGCGGCAATCGGGGCCAGGCGAGATCTCTGCGGTCGCGAACGAGGCCAAGGGCGGCTGCTTGCCGATTTCGCGCACAAGACGCACGCCGGCCCGCAATGTCGCCCAGTCCCTCTCGGTCGCGAGGAAATTCTGGCGGATGCGTACCGGCGCGCGCGGATCAGCCGATGCCAGCTCGATACGGCCGCGGCTTTCCGGATGCAGCAATACGGCCCGGCAGCCGAAGCTGTCGACATAGGGTCGCACAAAGGGCCGCAGATACGGGTGCGCGGTCATTGGCGCGGCGCTGAACAGGAGCTGAATGTCTGGGAGATCGAGCCCGGGCTCGCTCTTTAGAAAGGCCGTCACACCGCCAGGCCAATCCGCCGCAATCCCTTCGCCGCGCAGATAGGCGCGGCCCAGCTCCATCGCAATGCGGTCGGCCCGCATCCTGGCATGCAGCGGCCCCGGTTCCTTGCGGCGATAAGCCACCGTGACGGACACGTGGTCCTGCAGGTTCTGGCCGACCCCGGGCAATGGTGCTTTCACCGGGATTTCGTGCGCGCGCAGCGCGTCGGGATCGCCAATCCCCGAGAGCATCAGAAGCTGCGGCGAGTTGATCACGCCGCCCGCCAGGATCACCTCGCGCTCGGCGCGCGCGACGCGGCGTTCGCTCCCTTTCAGGTACTCGATCGCGACAGCGCGATGGCCTTCGATGAGGACGCGAGTTGCCAGCGCCTTCACCTCGACCGTTAGGTTGGGCCGGGCCAGCGCCGGCCGGAGATAGGCCACCGCCGCACTGCAGCGGCGCCCGTCGCGGATCGTCTGCTGGGTCCGAGCGAACCCTTCCTGCTGCGCGCCGTTGTAGTCCTCGGTCACCGGATGGCCGGCGCTTTGCGCGGACTCCAGATAGGCGGCGATAAGCGGGTCCTGGTAGCGCGTTTGGCGCGTCGTCAGCGGCCCGTCGCCGCCGCGATAGGCGCCGGCACCGCCCTCCCAGGATTCCTGTCGGCGGAAATAGGGCAGCACATGCGCGTAAGACCACCGGGTCAGCCCTTGCGCCGCCCAGCGGTCGTAATCGCCGCGGTGACCACGGACATAGGCCATCGCATTGATCGAGGACGAGCCGCCGATCACTTTCCCGCGCGCGCACTCGACCCGCCGCCCGCCCATCGTCGCTTCGGGCTCGGCGAAATAAAGCCAGTCGTGCTGCCGGTGCTGCAGCATGCGGCCCCAGGCGAGCGGGATGTGAATCC
>JAFMSA010000692.1 GCA_017353855.1 Alphaproteobacteria bacterium | reverse complement strand
CGCTTTGCAACCTCAGGTATCGAGGGGTCGGTGCGGCGTATGCGCCTTGTCGGCAGCAATGGACGCAGTCTACTCGGAGTACCGGTTCAATGAGACTTTGGCGACGCTCGAGCCCCGGGCCTGTCCCCGGCCCGCAAGCCGATGCCGCAGACACTGCGGTCGAAGAAGTCGAAAACCAGCAGCCGAGCCGCGATTCGGCACTCGAAACACCGGATCCTGCGCCGGCTGTCGAAGACGACGCCCCGCCCGCCGCGCCTGCGCCGGATCTCCCTGAAGCGGGCGAGCGCGGAGGGTGGAGCCCGACGCCCTGGCGTGGCGTTCCGGCGCCCGAACCGGAACGCGCCGCAATAGCGCAACCGGCCGCGCAGACACCGGCCGATATGGAGCGCAAGGGCTGGTTCGGCCGGCTCAGGACCGGAATGGCGCGCAGCTCGTCGCGGCTCACCGAAGGCATCAACGCGATCTTCAACCGCCGACGGCTTGATGAAGAGGCGCTGCTCGAGCTCGAGGAGCTGCTGATCGCGAGCGATATGGGTGTGGGCATCGCGTCTGAAGTCACGCAGGCGCTGCGCCGGACCCGTTTCAACCAAGAGGTGGCACCCGAGGAGGTACGCGCGGCTCTGGCCGAGGAGGTTGCCCGGCTCGTCGAGCCGGTCATGAAACCGTTGCGTGTAGAGCTCGACCGCAAGCCGTTCGTCATTCTTGTCGTGGGCGTGAACGGGACCGGCAAGACCACGACGATCGCAAAACTCGCCAGGCAATACCGGGATCGCGGTCACGATGTCGTCCTCGCCGCCGGCGATACGTTCCGCGCCGCCGGAGTCGAACAATTGCAGATCTGGGGCGAGCGCACCGGGTGCCGGGTCGTGACCAGGCCCGCCGGATCGGACGCCGCCGGACTGGCTTACGACGCCCTCGAGCAAGCCCGCTGCGAAGGCAGCGACATCCTGCTGATCGACACGGCGGGGAGATTGCACAATAAGGCAAATCTGATGGGCGAGTTGCAGAAGATCGTCCGCGTCCTCAAAAAGCTGGACCCTCGGGCGCCCCATTGCGTGCTGCTCGTCCTCGACGCGACAACCGGCCAAAACGCTCACGCCCAGGCCGAAATTTTTCGCGAGATGGTCGGTGTCACCGGCATTGTCATGACCAAGCTCGACGGCACTGCGCGCGGCGGTGTCCTGGTATCGCTGGCCGAGAAATACGGGATCCCGATCCACGCCATCGGGATCGGCGAAGGCGCCGACGATCTGCGCCCGTTCGAGGCGCGGGCATACGCGCGCAGCCTCGTCGGGCTGGAACCGGAGTGAACCCCCTGCAGGCTTTCCCGTGCTCCGTGGCGGCGCCCGGTAAGAACGGCCTTTTTACGGCCGCTTCGCGACGGGCGGCGTCAGAACCTCGACCCCCCTCTGCGAGGCCACCACAACCATCGAGGTGCGTCCCACAAACAGACCGCATTCGACAGTGCCCACGGTGAGCGCAACCTTCTTTTCGGTCGCGCGCGGATCGTCGAGAGGCCCAAAGCGGCAGTCCAGGATGTAATTGCCGCCGTCGGTTACATAGGGCTGTTCGCCTGTCGCGTAGCGGCGCTCGGGAATGCATCCGAGCTTGGTCAGCGCGACGGCCGTCGCCTCCCAGCCGAATTGGGTAACCTCCACCGGCACCGGAGTGTGCTCCCCCAGTCGCTCGACCAGTTTTTCCTGATCGACGACAATGACCAGCCGGTCGCTCGCCGCAGCAACGATCTTTTCGCGCAGCAACGCGCCGCCCAGCCCTTTGATGAGATCGAGCGTGCCGAGCCGTACCTCGTCGGCGCCGTCAATGGTCAGATCCAGCCGCTGATGTTCCGCGAAGGTGGCGATCGGGATGCCGAGCCGACGCGCCTGGGAAGCGGTGCGCTCCGAGGTCGGAATCCCGACGACGCGCAGTCCGCCGGCGACGCGGCGGGCGAGCCCCTCGACGACATAGGCGGCCGTCGAGCCGGTGCCCAGCCCGACAACCATGCCGTTTGCAACCTCATCGATCGCGCGCAACGCGGCAGCGCGTTTGAGTGCGTCGCGGCTAATCCTCATGCCTGCGGCCGGGCCGCTTCGTCGGCGAACCAGATCAGCTCGCCGACCGGCCGCAGCCGTGCCGCCGGGAGTTCCTGGTCACCGGCAAGGGCTCGGGTCAGCACCGCGCGCTTTTCCGCCCCCGCCACGAGAAAGGCCGCATGCCGGCTGCTTTCGAGCGGCGGATAGGTCAGCGTGATCCGCGCCTCGGATTTGACGCCGACGACTTCGGCGACCCAACGCCGGCGCTCGCCGAGCACGGTGGTTGCGGGAAACAGCGAGGCCGTGTGCCCGTCGGTGCCCAGGCCGAGGATCTGGAGGTCGAACAACGGCCGGGCAGGATCGAGCGTCTCGGCCCCGTAATAAGATTTGACTTCGCGTTCATAAGCCTGCGCGGCCTCCTCCGGCGTGCCCGACGCAGAAATCCCGTGTATGTTTGACGCCGGAACGGGTGCCCGCGCCAGCATCGCGGTGCGCACCATCCCGTAATTGCTGTCGGGGTGGTCCCAAGGAACAAAGCGCTCGTCGCCCCAAAACCAGTGGACGCGGTCCCACGGCAACTCGTCGCGGTAGGGAGCTTCCGCCAGCAGCTGGTACAGCCGGCGAGGTGTCGATCCGCCGGAAAGGGCGATCGAGAAGCGGCCGGCGCCGGCTGCTGCCAAGCCCGTGATCCATCTTGCGACGCGATGAGCCAAAGCTTCGTTGTCTTTGGCAACTTCGACATGTGACGGCATTCGGGGCATCTGCGCTCCTCACAGGGCGTCCCGGGCCAGCTCCGTTACCGACATCCTCGCAACGGCGAGGGCCCGGGACTCGGCTTCTGCGTGTCGCCCGCTTCCGGATTCCGGCTCTCGCGGGAATGACCTCGCGGAGCCGATCGCGGGCTCATCGAGTTGCGAATGGACGAGA
>JAFMSA010000691.1 GCA_017353855.1 Alphaproteobacteria bacterium | reverse complement strand
TCGTCGGTCGAGATCTGAAAGATCGGGCCGAAAATGACCTGTGTGTGAACCCCATCACGATCCATGTCGGCGAGTCGTAGTTCGGCGACGGCCGGACGGCGCGCGCTCTGATCGAGGATGCCGCCGCGGTCGAACGCGTTGTAGAGCGGTTTCGGCCGCGCGAGCTGGTCGTTGCCGGGCCGCTTTCCCACCCAGCTGCCCCAGGCCTTCCCGTCGCAGACCCACAACGCCTGGCCGTCGCGTTCCTCGATATGCGGCGCCCGGTCGAGCAGCGATTTCGGCAGCCGAGTCGTCCACAGATCCGCCGGTAATTGGCCGAGATCCATGTGGTCGTCGCAAGAAATCAGGTCCGGGTTCACGAGTTCCTCCATCAGCCGTATCAGGCCCGCAGACCGGGCCCTTTATCCGCGAGCATAGCGCCTGGCCGCAGACCTGCAAACTCTTGCCGCTGCGTGTCGCGATTGCGGCAACGCGCGATCGGCGAGAGGACGAGCGATAGGGAGCCCGGCTGATGAAGCCAGGGGAGCCGCAACCGCTGCGGGGTCGGCAGGTTCATCAACGGGTGCAAAGACCGAGATTGTCATTGAGGCGCAATGACCCTGCGTCGACGCCCGTCTGTTCGACGCCGGGACCTTGTTGTTGGCGAAACCGATTTCGAGCAACTCGCGAGCGGGCAGGTCGGGGGGGGGACGGCTTACCGCGCACCCCGTCTTGACACTTCCTCCCCGGCGCTTGCTCAGGGACCGCAGCGGCGGTTGCGCCAGGCCGCGTCAGCGAGCCATCGGCACTGGGGGATCGGGGCATGGGCGCCGCCGCGTCGTGCCTGCCTGCCGTTCACAGGATGTGCGCCTTTGCGTCGAACGTGCAGAATGCATCTCGGGCGTCCCGGCCGCCCTCAGGCGCGAATAGCTCGCTGGATCGCTGGCTGGGACCTATGTCGGCCGCTCTGCGAGGCTGCGGATTGCCGGGCGCCTGCGTGCAACCGAGGACCCGCAGTGCCGGAAGCCGCAGGGACCGCTCACAATCATCCGGTCGGCTCCGGGCGGCCACAACCCGCTATTGGGGGCTCGAGAGCCTCGCGCGATGCGAGCTCGCAGCGCTGCGCCGATCACGAAAATTGTTTTCAGGAATGTCGCTCTTTTGCCGCTGCCCGCCGACAGGAGGATTTGTACGACCGCTGCGGTGATGCCCGAAACGAAAAACCCGGACAGGAGTGGTCGCCGGCAGCCCTGTCACATCGAAACCGCCCCCCGCCGCGAACGGAATTCCGAAGAGCGACGCGAGGAAATTCGCATCGGTGGCCGCGGCAGTCTCGAGCCATCCGTGCGCCCCCGCATAGTGCTGTCACTCCACTCACCATTGAGGCGCGGTTGACCTCGATGCCTTGTGCGAGCCCCGCGATATCCAGGGCGCGGGGTCATCGGATGACGCGCTCCCCATCTGCCACCGGAACGCCTGAGCCGCAACGATGCTATTTGAAACGATGGCGTCGGCATCTATGATGGGCTTTAACCGTGGCTGGAAGATCCGGGTCAATTGAAGGGAGGGCCGTGGCGTGGGATGGCTCGATGGACAAGTAGCCCTCGTGACGGGCGGCGGCTCCGGCATCGGCCGAGCGGTCCTCGCGCGCTTCATTGCCGAGGGCGCCCGTGTCGGGGTGCTGGAGCGGGTTCCCGCGCGGGCGCAGGAGTTGCGCAGCGAGTTTGGCGATGCCGTGATTGCGGTCAGCGGCGACGTCGCCCAGCTCGGGGACAATAAACGGGCAGTAGCCGAAACGGTCGCCGGCTTCGGCCGGCTTGATATTTTCGTCGGCAACGCCGGGGTCTTTGACAACTTCCTGTCGCTCTGCGACTTTCCCGAAGGCAGCCTCGCCGAAGCCTATGACGAGCTTTTTGCAGTCAACGTCAAAGGATGCATTCTCGGTGCCAAGGCGGTCTTGCCGGAACTGGTGAAGACCGATGGTTCGATGGTCTTCACTGCCTCGGTCGCCGGCTCGAATTCGGGCGGCGGCGGACCCCTCTATACCGCCTCAAAACATGCAGTCGTCGGACTGATCCGGCAGTTGGCGGCCGAGCTCGGCCCCCGGATCCGGGTGAATGGCGTGGCGCCGGGCGGCACGATGACGGATCTGCGGGGTCTCTCGGTCCTTCGCCAGGGCGAGCGATCGCATTTCGCCGATCCGAGTGCCGAAGAGAGGCTGCGAACCAATAATCCGCTGCAGATTGCGCTGGCGCCGGGCGACCTCGCAGGCGCTTATGTATTTCTGTCCTCGCGGACTGATGCGAGAGGAATCACCGGCACGATCCTGACGGTCGATGCCGGCGCGGCGCTGCGTGCGCCGCGACGCAGTTGAGGGGCACAGCGGTGGCGACGGACATCAATGGGCTGGTCGATGCCGACAAGGGGCTCATCAGCCGCCGCATCTTTGTCGAACGCGGGATCTACGAGCAGGAGCTGGAGCGGATTTTCGCGCGCTGCTGGCTGTTTCTGTGCCACGAGAGCCAGATCCCGCGGCCGGACGATTTCTTTACGACCTACAGGGGCGAAGACCCGGTATTGGTCGTGCGCGACAGTGCCGGTGTCGTGCGTGCATTCCTCAATGTCTGCCGGCGCCGCGGCAACCGGCTGTGCCGCGCGGACGCCGGCAATGCCGCGAACTTTACCTGCGCCTATCACGGCTGGACCTACCGCAATGACGGGCGGCTGAGCGGCGTACCCTACCTTAAAGAAGACTACCACAACGAATTGGGCCGCGAGCGCTGGGGCCTCGCTGAGGTGGCGCAACTGGATGATTAGAAAAGGGCTGCTGTTTGCGACGTTCGACCCGGAGGCGCCGCCGTTACGCGAGTATCTGGGCGAGATGTGTTGGTATCTGGACACGTTCTTCGACCGCCGCGAGGGCGGTGTCGAGGTCATCGGCGGCATGCACAAATGGGTCATGCCGTGCAATTGGAAATTCCCCG
>JAFMSA010000690.1 GCA_017353855.1 Alphaproteobacteria bacterium | reverse complement strand
AGCGAAGCTCAACCGCTCGCAACGGATCGCCGGTCCGCCGGTGGGTGCCGGCGGACGCAGCGGGCCGTCCACGACTGCCGGCTTCTCGCGCTGAACGGCATAATACCGCCGCGTCGAGGCGATCGTGTCGGCGAGCTGGCGGCTCACTTGGGCGATCTCGGAAATCGGCAGGAACGATGCCAAGGCCAAGAGGATCAACCATGGCAGCGTGGTCGCCCCCAGCTGGTGGCCGGCGGCGAGGCGGGCACCAACGACTGCCACTGCGAGCCCGCCGAGGCCGGTGACGATCTCCAGCTGGGCTGTCTGGGACGACAGGTCGCGCAGCAGGTCGAGGCGGATCCGCTGATAGCGATGCACGAGATCCATGAAGACCCCTCTGCGGCCGGGCAGGGCCTCGAACGCGACGAGCTCGGCGAGACCCTGGATCGTCTCGGCAACGTACGCGCTAAGCAGCCCCAGCGCATCGCGCGCCTGAGCGCCGGAGCGGTCGATGCGCGTGCGGGTCAGCACCGGGGCGAGACCGGCATAAAGAACAAAGGGCGACAGCGCCAACGCGACCGGCCACGCAACGAGGGCGAGGCTCAGCAGCACCGCCGAGGGCACCAGGACAGCCACCAGCGCGGGTGCCACGGTGTGGGCGAAGAAATACTCGATCGTCTCGATGTCCTGGTTGGCGAGCGCGATCAGATCGCCCGACCGGCGCCGAACCAGATAAGCCGGTGCCAGGGTGTCGAGCTTGCCGAAGAGCCCGATCCGCAATTCCGCCAGAAGCCGATAGGCGATGTCGTGCGCAAGCCACGATTCGAGCCAGTGCAGCAGCCCGGCGAGCGGTGCGGTCAGCGCCAGCAGGATCAGCAGATATCCGAAAGGGGCGCCGGTCTTGACTGCGGCGACACAAAGCGCGCTGAGGATGCCGACGCCAATAAACGCGGCAACCCGGGCGATCCCCGATGTCACGACGATCCCGAAGCGACGCCGCCACGGCCTGATCACATGCACCAGCGCGCCGAGAGTGGCGGCCCAGCCCACAGCCGCCGCAGCACTTGCGACGGCGTCCGTGGCACTTGGGCCTGCAAGTTCTATTTCTTCGCGCTCACCGCGTCTGTTTGCGGCGGCGTCATCCTCGGCAAGTTCAAGATCATCGTCGTGCTGTTCAGCCTGCGTGCCCATGAGCCGGCGATAGGGCCCGTCGCGCCGAATCAGCTCGGCATGCCGCCCGCTTTCGACGATGCGCCCGTTATCGAGGACCACAATGCGGTCGGCACCGATCACGCTCGACAAACGGTGTGCGAGTATCAGCGTCGTTCGCCCCTCCGACAGGCGGTCGATCGCCTGCTGGATCAGCATCTCGTTTTCTGCGTCGACCGAGGAAAGGGCTTCATCGAGGATCAGGATCGGCGCGTCGCGCAACAATGCCCGGGCAATCGCGAGGCGTTGCCGTTGCCCGCCGGAGAGCGTGATCCCGCGCTCGCCGATAATCGTGGCGTAGCCCTGCGGCAGCGTGCAGATGAATTCATGGGCGTTGGCGTCGCGGGCCGCGGCCTCAAGCTCTGCGCGCGTGGCATCGGACTTGCCGAGCCGCAGATTTTCTTCGATCGTGCCATGGAACAGGTAAGTGTCCTGGTGGACGACCGCGATCATCCGGCGAAGGACCCGCGGGTCGAGCGTCTTCAGATCGTGGCCGCCGATCCGCACGGTTCCGCCTTGCGGATCGAAAAGGCGCAGCAGCAAGCGTGCCACCGAGGATTTCCCGGAGCCGCTCGGTCCGACGATCCCGACCTTCTCGCCGGCTGCCACGCTAAAGGAGAGCCCGTCATGGGCTGGTCTGCGCCCGCCGGGATAGGCGAAACAGACGTCCGCGAAGGCGATTGTCGGCCGCAGGACCCGGTTCGGCGCCGGCGGGCCGGGCGGGTGCTCCGGTACCAGCGGCTCTGCCGCGAGCAGCGCATTAACGCCGGCTGCGGCGGACTGGCCGAGCACCCCTTGATGCAGCACGGTGCGAAGGTCCCGCAGCGGCCGGAACACCTCGGTGCCGGCCATGAGCACGATCAGCAGCGCCTCGATGCTCATCAATCCATGGGAGACGCGCCACGCCGCAAGCGCGAGCGCGGCGGAGGCGCCGATGGCCACGCCGCAATCGGTAATGCCGCGGGTCATCACGCCCATCGAGATCACCCGCAACGAGTTGTCGCAGAGTTCGCGGGCTCTTTCCGCGAGGCGGTGGCCGTAGGCTGCACTCTGACCGAAAGCCTTCAGGGTCGGCAGGCCCTGGACGCCATCGAGGAACTCGGAGCCAAACGACGTTAATGCTCCCTGGCGCCCGTGGCTGGAGCGGCGCTCGCGGCGGGCGGAGGCAGCCGGCGCGATCAATGTCACGAGCGCGAAGGCCAGCATGACCGTCGCGACCGGGACATCCCAGAATGCAATAAAGATAAAGATCGCCAGCGGCGTGAGAACGGCGATGCAGAGCTGCGGAACGTATTGACCGAAGAATGTCTGGAGCTGCTCGACGCCGTCGACGACCGACAGCATGACCCCGCCGGTGCGCTCGCCGGCAAACCATGCCGGCCCGAGTGCGGCGATCTTGTCGTAGAGCCGGCCTCGCAGCTCCTCCTGCACCCGGCTCGCAGTGCGGTGTGAGATCATCGCGCGATGATGCTCGACGACGCCGCGCAGGATGACTGCCGCCGCGATGCCAACGGCTGGAAGCGCGATCGCGACAAAGCCGGCATCGTTGAAGACCTTTGACAGCAGCACGCCGAGGATCGCGAAGCGGGCGATGCCCACCACGGAGGCGACGAGGCCCAGGAGGACCGCGAGCGCGATCCAACCGCGCAGTCCTCGCGTCAGCTGCCACAGGCGCCGGTCGAAATACATCAGCGGCCGCCCCGAAACGAGGACAGGCCGCGCGGGCCGTCATCGCCGCTGTCGCGACGGCGGAGCGACCGCCGGGTTGTGCGCGC
>JAFMSA010000689.1 GCA_017353855.1 Alphaproteobacteria bacterium | reverse complement strand
GTCCTCTTCGACGGACGATCCGCTCCGACGCTCATCGCGTGGCGATCGGCAAGAGCCTCTCCCGCTCGCAGATTGAAGGAAAGCTTGGCACCGTCCGTCGCAGCAGCGGTTCCACAGCCGCTCCGATGTTTGGACCACCGAGGATGTACCAAGCGAACAGTTCCAGCTGCGCACGATAAGAACATTACGCGAACATTTCTATTGATGCAATCGCTGCGGCGTTGCACCGCTCATCCCCATGGCTGAAAGCACGGGGCTTGCGCGGCGCAATTCTGGTCACGTTGCGCGCGAACCGCCTTGCGAGCCCCGAGATGATCGCCCGCTGCTTGGCGCGCTTGGGCCCCCCTGCGGCCTCTCGGCCGAAGAGGGTTGTCAGGCCACGCATGACCCGGCGCGTGACAGCGGATCACAGCGCCACCAGGCTGCCACACGGCGGCGGAGGTCATGCCTCGGTCGCGCGATGCACACCCGGCCGAATGGAGGCGCTCGCGCAAACGGTCGACTGCGCAACGCTACTTATTCGGGTGCTGCGGAGGTCGCGGCCCGACAGCGTGTTGACGACGTCATAAAGGCAAGGACGTAATCACCCGGTTCGCGCCACTGCGACGTCAAGCTCGATTTGCGCTCCGGCCGAGCGGGTCGCTCGATGTCATCCCGGATGGTAGAGAAGCTGCAGCCCAGTCCTATTCTGACGGGTGGTTGGACGGCTTTGCGCAATATCCTCAAGAAGCAAAATCCTCTAGATGCAAAATCCTCAAGATAAAGAGACCCCTGGCTGACGCCTTATTTCACGACATGCAAGCCCGAAAATCGCGATCAGAACAAGGGGTCGGAGAGGGTCGACCCGCCGGGTTCGTATCATCTCAATAATCGCGCTCCGGCGTTGGAAGAAAACCATCCGCCGGCCTCAGGTCCGGGCGATCGCCGGCGAGCGGGCCCAGTCAGCAGTGAGGCTGTCCTCGACGCCAACAAACTACTCGCCGTAGAGCCCGAGAGACCACCTACCACAGCAGATGACACTGCTCGATCAGGCGCTTGCGATTTCCGGCACCTGCTCGAGTCCGCAAGCCCCACGCCCACTCGGGGCGGACGAAGGAGCGATGCGAAGGCAGCAGAGAACTAGAAAGCCGGCGTCGCGGTCGTGGCGATCCTGGAGAGCGGCCCGGCGCCGGGCTCGCGATTGCTTTGGCGCCCGACATGCCGGAAGACGCAATCGAGCTGAGGGAGCCCCTGGCAGCCCCCCTTCCCTCGTGACAAGCCGCAACTCGCTCTAGGCAAGCGGTCCCACAGTGGGTTGAGCCTTCGCTCACCCCTGCAACTCCTTAGGTAGAGAAGACGGAAACCCCGGAAGAAATCCTCCCGTCTGCCCGTGATTACCGATTGATCAGGGCGGGTCGTTCGTTAATATTGCCGGCACTGTCTGAGGTCGGAGCAACTCCTGGCGCGTAGGGTATCGGCCAGGCTACCTCGGAAGGGTGAAGAGACCCACGGCGGATCGGTGCGGCGCAGCTTTTTGGCAAGGTTCTGCTCAGGTAGGCCCTCTGCTGGCTGGCGTATCCGGAATTCGCCGCTTTCGACCGAAGTGTTCCCAGGGAGGCCGTATGGCACAGTCTCGGCGAGACGGTCAGGAAGTCCTGAAGGAGGCGGAAGCACCCGGCGAACGTGACCGACAGAATTCCGCGGCTACAGAAGCTGCTCAAAGGCAGGCCGGACGCCCGGTCGAGAGCGGCGGCGAGCAGATACTGCGGGCCGCCGAGGCCTCGGCGGCCACCGCAAGCGGCGCCGTACGCTCGGGCTCGGCCATCGCCGCTGACGCACAAGAGATCGCGGCGGTGTGGGTGTGCTATGCCGAAGACATTGCGCGGCACAACTGGGAAGCGAGCCAGGCGTTGTTGCGCGCCCGCACTTTCAGCGAGATGCTGGAGGTGCAGACCAAATTTCTGCGCGACAACATGCAGTCGTTTGTCAATCAAGGCCTCAGATTAGCCCAAAGTACGAGCCGGATGGCGACGCGCCCGTTCGATACGCTCAGACAAGCCAGGGGTGACTGAACTCGGGACCAGGGTTCGGCACAGGAATTCACGCGGCTCAGGTCATTTGGACCCTTCCGGCGCGTCGCTGCCGGATTATGATATAACTGTTCGCGTGTAGCGTATTTCCACCCGGGCGGCCCCGGGCGGGTATCGCATATTCGGGAAAGGCTCCTTCCGCCTGGAGTGGTCGTTTGAACGCGGCCTCTTATTGGACGTGAAACCGACTGCAAGGGCTTATCGGCCGTATCGGGTTATGACCCCGCGACAACGCCGCTTCGCCGCAGGCTAACCCTGAGAAAACTTTGCCGTGCGCACTGGCCACTGTACCGCAGGGGCCGCAGCAGGCTAAAATACCGGGCTCGGGCTCTCTCCCCTTTTTGATCAGAACATGGTCCAGATATAAGCAAAGAGGGTATTATTGTCGCCGGCATTTCTCCCCATGCCGTCGATATTCCTGGTAGCACCGTCAAATTTGGCCCAGCGCTGGTATTGCAGGCCGATGCGGAAATTCAGCCATGGCCAAAACGACGGACCGCCATGGCTGAACGGCAGATAAGCGAGTTCGAAGATCCAGCCGGCGCTGTTTGGGCTGCCTGTGAAGGTCCCGTAAAGCGTCGCATCCGCCGTGCCACCTACCGAGACCCGACCGGCGGTCAGGCTCCACGTACGGTCATAGATATACGAAACCGAAGCATTCAGCGATCGCAACTGATTGTTGGAATTGTCGGCGAGCCCGAGCGTCTGACTGGCACTCGTGTTATGGTTTTCGTGTATCCAGGCCAAGCGCGCAGTGACCGCGTGCGGATCGCCGATGTATTGGTATTGGGTATCGATACCGATATCGGTGAAGGAATCGTCGCCTGCGCCGGGAATCCCCATCGGGACGGCCTTTGACGCGAGTCCGAAGGTGCCGATCTCCCACGAATGATCGC
>JAFMSA010000135.1 GCA_017353855.1 Alphaproteobacteria bacterium | reverse complement strand
CCTCCAATCTCGACGAGCTCCAGGGCCGGCTGCGCGCCTCCGTGATGGTGCGCAGGCTGAAGCAGGACGTCCTGACCGAGCTCCCCGATAAGCGCCGTCAGGTCGTCCCGTTGCGGCCGCAAACGAAGGTCGAGCGCGATGCGCTGAAAAGCGAGGAGCCGCACAAGCAGGCGATCGAGAAGGTGCAACGCCTGAAGGCCGAGCTGGAGAAGCTCGACCCGGTCGCCGCGCAACAGGCCTACGAGGCGATGGCCGCCGAGCTCCACGAGGCGCAGGCGACGGCGTTCACGGAGACCTCGAAAGTGCGCCACGAGGTCGGTTTGGCGAAGGTGCCGCAATGCGTCGAGCACATTAAGGACGTGCTCGACGGCTCGGACGGCAAGCTCGTCGTGTGGGCGCATCATCACGACGTGATCGATGCGCTCGTCGAGGCGATCGCCGGCCATCTCGGCCATCATACGGCGGTACTGGAAGCCGACGGCCGGATGAGTGCCGCGCACCGCGACGAGGCCGTGCAGGCTTTCCAGAGCAACCCTGATGCGCGCGTCATCGTCTGCGGCATCGCCGCGATGGGCACCGGCCATACACTGACCGCCGCGAGCCACGAGGTGTTCTGCGAATTGGATTGGACCCCCGGCCGCGTCGAACAGGCCGAGGACCGCCTGCACCGCATCGGGCAGCGCGATAACGTGTTGGCGCAGCATCTGATCTATGACGGCTCGCTCGACGCCCGGATGCTCGGTCTGCTGGTCGGCAAGGCGAATGTGATCAAAGCCGCTCTCGACGCGCCGGACACAGTCCTGCCGGCGGTCGAGCCGGTTGCGATCCCCGAGGCTCCGAAGCCCGAGAAGAGCCGGGTGCAACAGATCCTCGACCGTCACCAGTTCCGCCCGGTCTGCGAACGCTGCGGCGGCCGCGTGCGGCAGATCACCGACCCGTTCAATGGCAAGACCGCCTGGGAGTGCGTCGCGGAGTGCGGCTGGATCGGCTCTCAGAGGCTTCCAGAAGCCTCTGTGCCGGCCCCAGAGGCCCCGAAGTCGGACGAATTGCCCCGCACCCAGGTGCAGGCGATCCATCAAGCCCTGCGCATCCTCGACGGCTCCTGCGACGGCGCGATCGCGAAGGACGATGTCGGCTTCAACGGCACCGACACGGGGTTTGGCAAGTCGCTCGCCGCGCAGGAGTGGCTGACCCAGCGGCAAGCCAAGGCGGCCAGGAAGATGTTGCTCAAGTATCACCGGCAGATCCCGCCGGACCTCTATGCCACGCTGAAGGGCTGAGGCGTATCGGCAGTGGGCCGGCCAAGCGCCGGCCCATCACCGATATTCCCAATCCTGGGCATATCACTACGGAGAGGATATCCGATGGCGAAATCAACGAACCGGCATAAAGGCAAAGCCGTTCACGGCGTTCACTACACTTGCTCGTGCGGCTGGCGATCGTGTGATTGGTATGGCCCGGGCGCGCAGAAGAATGCCGCTGCCGAGCTCGCGTGGCACAAAGAGCAGGAAGCCAAGAAGGAGGCCGCAGAATGAAGCTCAATGATGCGTTCGACAGTGATGGCGGCTGGACATTGTCAGTCGTGAACCAGCCAGACGGCACGGCCGTGTTCGAGATCAGCATCAAGGAAGCGCCGCGCCGCTGGCGGCGCGAGAGCATCACGTTGTCCAAGCAGGACATCGTGAAACTGGCTCGCTATCTCGACGTCAAGATTGATTGAGGGTGAAATGAAGTTCCTTACCGTCTACACGCAGCCGCCCAACAAGCCCAAACAACGCGAGGCGATCACGCAGATCCGCTTTGCGTGGTTTCCCGACGAGGAGGATTGGAAAGAGGTCGCGCGCCTCTGCCGCATCCCCGAGGAGCGGGTTGTTCATGGCCGGCGCGCCAGGATTGGCGGTGAGCCGAGCTACCTGCTGATCGTCATTTAAACGGTTGACCGCCGAAAAAATTCGGCGTACAACAGTCCTGCCGGCTGGTTTCCCGACCATTTCCTCAGCCGGCCCGGCTCCCGCCCAAGCCCACGACGCAGCGCCGACTGCATGACGGGATCGAGGCGGGGGCCGGCTTCCTTCCACCCGCCTAGCTACGGAGATTGTCCGAGATGGCAAAAGAACTTCCCCCGCTTCCCTACGCCTCGCGCGAGAGCTGGCTCTACGAAGCCGCGATGCGGCTGGAGCCGCGCTTCCGCGAGCTCGGCTTCGAGCTCCCCGGCATCCGCGTGACCTGCGGCTTCCCATCCGGCCGCGCGCTCAATGGCTCGAAGAGCCAGACGATCGGCCAGTGCTGGCCCGGCCACGCCTCGAAAGATGGCACGGTCGAGGTCATGGTCTCGCCCGTCAGGGACGAGCCGATGAAGGTGCTCGGCATCCTCGCGCACGAGCTCGTGCATGCGGCAGTGGGCTGCGAGCACGGGCATAAAGGCCCGTTCCAGAAATTGGCGAAGGCGATCGGGCTCACGGGTCGCATGACGGCGACCGAGGAAGGCCCCGACTTCGTGAAGCTCGCCGAGCCGATCATCGCCGAGCTCGGCGAGTATCCGCACGCCGCACTCAATGCGTCTGCCAGGAAGAAGCAGGGTACGCGCATGCTCAAAGCCGAGTGCGATGGCGAAGGCGAGGGCTGCGGCTACACCGTCCGCATCACCCGCAAATGGGTGGACGAGGTCGGGCCGCCGCTCTGCCCAATCCACGGTGAAATGAAGGTCTACGAATGACCGACAGAACCGCCAATGTGAGCCCGGCAGCGAAAGCTGCCGGGTTGAACCGCGAGCAGCTCCTCGTGATGCCGCTCGCTGATCTGCGCCGCTACCCGGCAGTCGGCCACAAGGTCATTGCCGAGGCGATCGAGATCAAGACGCGCGCCGCACTGCGCGCGCTCGATCTTGGGTCGCACGATCTGCTGCGCAAAATTCTTGTCAGCCTGCTAACGGAGAGGAGTGTCCGAAATGACTGAGAGCTACATCCGCTACGGCAAGACCACGACGACCTTGGTCGGCCCCGACGCGACCGAGTTCGCGCGTGCCGCGACGTTGGGGCATTCGCTCAAGCTCTACGTCAAGACCCGCATCAAGCCGATACGCGGGGTCGGCATCACGCAGATGCTGCAAATGGCGACCCGCTACACTGGCCGCAAATATAAGCGCAGCGAGGCCGCGCAGGCGGCCGAGGACGTGTTGCAGTGGGCGATGGAGATGAAGGCCGCACTGCCGAAGCTCGACGAGGAAGGGAGGACGATCTGATGGCGCATAAACACCGTGTGGCCCGCGAGAGCGGGCCTTTCGCGATGGGTGGCTCCTGCCAGTGCCCGGGTTGCCACAACGCCAATGCCTACTATACCGAGGAATGCCGCTGTGGGGCGTTGCGGCACATCTGTTCCGGCATGGGGGCCGCCAGCATCGCCGTACACGCCGCGCATGGCTGGGGTTGGTATCACCCGGAGGACATGATCAATCACGACCGCATCGCCGACCACGTTGACGGTTACGACCGCGACAATCTCGGCGAGAGCCCGGACTACTGAGAGGAGGTGGAAATGGCATTCCTGAGACTGCACAATGTCCGATGGGTGATGGGCAAGCCGAAGTGCGGTTCGCAGTTCCTCGTCAACGTCGATCACATCCAGGCGATCGAGATGAGGGGCATCGATGATCATCATGCTCCAACTTCAGTGATCTTGATTGCCGGCGAGGGCCGCCGCGACGTCTACGAGCCGTTCAACGAAATCGAGGCGGCATTGTTGGCGTGGTGTGCGCTGCTCAATCCGCAGACCCTGGAACCGCAGAAACCGGAGGATTGTGATGAAGAGGATTAAGGCTCCCGTACTGATGTGGAACGGCAACTGGGCGCGCAGGCGCGCCCGGTCTCACTGCCTCGACTGCGACGAGCATGTGCCGGTGTACATGCTGCGCGACGCGGTGTGGTACGCGACCGGGGTCGGCTGGCACGACGGTGTCCTCTGCCTCGACTGCGTGGAGCGCCGTCTGGGGCGTGAATTGACGTACCGGGACTTCAAGCCCCGGTCGCCGGAAAACCGCGCCCTGCCGCACTGGAATGGAACTGCGCGCATGTATCCGCCCAATTGGAAAGACCACCTGATGTGGCGGCGCATCAACCGCTGGCGCGAGCGCCACGGCGAGCGGCCACTATGAACTCCCGCTTCTCGGTGCGGGCGATGGGCTGGCGGATCTGGCGGCGCGTTTAAACGATGAATGCGTGGACGCTTGTGCTTCTGTGGACGGCCGGCTTTGTAGTGGGCGCGCTTCTGCCGAAATTTTTCATTAGGTCGCCGGGCTTTGGCCTGTTAGTGTCGTCACTCGGACGGGGATGGTCCCCGCCGGAAGGAGGCAAGATGAAAACCAAGCACATCACGTTTGCGCAACATATCGATCCGGTCACCAGCAAGGTCACTTACGAAGTCGTCGAGGCCCGTAACCTGACCGCGCCGAAGATCGGCGACCTGTTGGACGAGCGCACCGTGCAAACGACGTTGGGCCGGATCGAGTACACGATCAGGGCTCCAAAGGGAGCGAAGAATGCCTGAGCAAAACGGAGTTGTTCCTCAGCTCATTACTCTCGCCGAGCAATGCGAGGCCCGGAGCAATGCCGCCGATCCGCGCGACGCGGCGAAGTGCATCATGTGGCATGAAATAGCGCAAGCGATCCGCTATGCGGCCAGCCGGGTCGAGGTGATTGTCGGGGATTATGTGATCACCAAACACGGAGGATGAAATGGCAGTACCCGGAGGCAGTTTTTATCCAGGGCCGCACGCCGGCGACCCGCAGCAGCGCACCGTGATCCAGATCGCGACCACGGTTTCGTCCAGCGATGTCTACGTGATCACCGCCTTGTGCAACGATGGCAGTATCTGGGAGCTCGTCCCCGAAGCGGCGACACCCGCCTGGACCCGGCTTCTCGACATCCCTCAGGGTTGAAGCAATGGACCCGCATGAGCCCAAGACCCTGTTTGCCGAGATCGGCATGCATCTCTACGGCGAGTGCGGGTTCTCGGCCCCGCTCGCCGAGGTGCTCGGGGTCGGCCAGCGCACGGTCGAGCGTTGGGCGTCCGGCAAACGCGGCGTGCCGCCGTTCGTGTGGCCGCTGCTCGTGCAATTACTCAGGGACAAGGAGGACAAGCTGGGAGTCCTGGCGGCCGACCTCGAACGCCGCTGCCGCCAGCATGCGTATCCACAACGCCAGCCATTGGCTCAGATGGAGATCGATCAATGAAAGGGGTTCATTACGACGGCACCGGGATGGTGTGGGTCATCGCTGATGGTCACGAACCGGAGGAGCTCGGCCTTGTGCCGAGCTTTTTCGCTGCCGACGATCCGCGCCCGGCACGCGAACAGATTGCGGAACGCTATATCAGCGGCTGGACCCCGATGCCGGGCTTCAAGATCGGTAAAGAGAGCGAGCTGCTCTATCCCGGCGACCCGCCGCTGAAACCGATCGCGGTCGCACTACTGAGGGGATTAGAGGTGCTCGTGTTCTACGAGTATTCCTGGTTGGCGATCATCCAGCATGACGGCTCGTTCGAGGTTTCGAGAGTCGATTGAAAGGAGTAACTTTTTCGGCGGGGGAGGAAAAGGAGGTAGAGATGAAAACTCCCAGATTGCCATTGTCACAGCGTCGCGGAAGTTCGGTGAAAGCGAAGATCCCCAGGTCGCCGGTCATCACCGTCAACGTGACGAAGGAGATCTTTGAAGCCTCGAAGCAAGCCGACAGCTCGCACTGCATGATCGCGAGCGCATTGAAGGCTGCGTTCCCGGGAGCGAAGGGGGTCTCGGTCGATCTGCAAACGATCCGTTTCAGCGACCCCGACAAGCGGCTCCGGTATATCTACCTGACACCGAGGCTCGCGCAGATCGGAATCATCGATTTCGATCAGGGGCACGAGGTCGAGCCGTTCAGTTTCCGATTAGCCGGCGGCCATGTGATCAATATGTTCGGGCAAAAGCCGACAGATTTGTCGGGCACAAAGATCGATCCGCGAGCCGGCGCTCCGACACCAACAAAGGTTGCGTTCCGGGGCAAGCGGGCGCGCGAGGTGACGACGCACGCGCGGCGGCAGGCAACCCTCGCAAAGCAGGGGCTGCGGCCGGGCGATGGTAAGACGAGCGTGCCCGAGCGCGTCGGCGGCCGTTCGCCGCCGCGCACCCCGTTCAGCCGGCGACGCGCATTCGGTCTCAGGGCGATCCAGAAATGAAAGCCCGTTTCGTCCGGCAATCCACACCCGCCGAGCGGCTAGACATGGTGTTCGCACGCGACCCGGTGAACCGGGTCGCGATGCGCGTCACGCAGCAGGATCTGATGGATCATCCTCAGAATGATCCACAACCCCCGCCCGAGCCGGAATACATCCCGCGATCTTTCCACTTCTGCTCGTTCGAGCGACCGGCCTTGATGAAGTTAAACGGCCTCGACATCACGACGATGCGCCGGCAGGGCACAGACCAATTGCTGCGCCGCAAAATCGGCAAGCTCACGGTGATCGGCGTCGCGGCCGAGAGGAAGCCGGTCTCGGCCGGCGGCGACAAGGCGCATCGCCGCCGCTGGGTTGTGCAGTGCGAGTGCGGCCGGTACGAGTACCGGCAGACCCCGGCCCTGCGGCGCAACGATGACCGGGGTTGCTGCGACTATTGCCGCTGGGTCGCGGAGGGCAAGCCGCGACGCAAACCGAGCCTACCATCGAAGCCTGTCAGAGACACCTATCAGCCTGACAGGCACGGTTTCACACTTGGTGAAATCGCGAGGCGGCGGTGAGCATCCGCGCGCATGGCGGGGCTGTCCGATATTGGCGGCACAAATCCGGTAAGGGGCGTGTCGTGTTGTGTAGGGACGACACGTACCTGATTCTGGATAGAGGTCGATGGAAACCGACAACAGGTATTTGTGTCGGACATGCTGAACACGAATGGGAAGATGACAATCGTCCGTCGATCAGCGCCGCGATCACACGCACCGGCCGCGAGGCGCGGCGGCGCGTTTAAACGTGACCTCGAGCTGCGAGCAAAGAGAAACCCCGTCAGGGAGTGGACACCTGACGGGGTTTCGCCAACCTCAGCCAAACTAGGAGACTTACTTCACACCCGGCCTTCACCCTAACCGAATAATTTCAGGTCCGTCAAGATTTGTCGGTCGAGATCCCGAGGAAGATGCCGATCAACGCGATGATCGCCGCGATGATCTCGATGCCGTGCTCCCAGGCCGGGCTCTGCACCTCGACGCCGACCGCCGTCAGCAGGGCCGCGACGCAGGCGGCTATCGAGGGCTGGCGGATCGCGGTGAGGATCGTGCCGATCATGCCGTAACGGACTCACCGCGCGGCCAATAGGCGGCGGCCTCGAACGGCACTTTGACCAAGCGCCGCGACCAGCCGCCCCTGAATGTCCCCCAGGTCGTGAGCTCGACCATGAAGCGCAGCCGGTGCGCGTGGTATTCGGTGATCAGGTGGGTTTCGTCGCGCTCGACCGCCGCCTGCATGCGCTCCCGGGTCTGCGGCCCGTAAACGCCATCGACACCGGCCCCGATCGCCTGCTGGAGCCAGCGCACCGCGCGCGACGGGCCGTTATTGACTGCCGCATCGAAATGGACAAACGCCAATCTGGGCGGCATCTCGTGACAGAAGGCTCGGGTCCAATAGTCGTCGAAATAGATGTCTCGGGCTTGCTCGACCCGCAGGTTGCGGATGTCGCGGATATGAGGGTACGCGGCGGCCGAGATCCCCCACTTAGTTCCCCGAAGTTCCCCGACCCCGACTCGGCCCGAAGTCCAGTTTCCCGGGTCGGTGCGGATGCCGCTAAACGCGCCTTCATGTCCTAGGAGGAGCTCGAAGGCCAAGGTGAAGTCCTCACGGGTTGCCATCAGCGACCTCGCTTCACGAGCCTCTCCCATGTCTGCCACGGCATCACGACAAGCGGTGCCTGCGCCGGTTGTCCCGGCTGCGCATCGAAACGCAGAAATAATACGTCCGCATCGCCCAACGAGTCGGTGATTCCTTTCGTTCCACGATGCCCTTTGATCGCTTTGACCTGCGTTAAGAGCGGTGCCCTGTCCGGCCCGTCGAGGTAAATGTCCACGTCCTCGCCGTTGCCCTGGTAGTGTGTGCCGCCCGAGAGCGGCACCCGCTCGGCCTGGATGTCGATCTTGCGGTGCAGGTTGACGACCTCGCGTTCGACCCGCGCACCCTTGTCGCGACTAAGCCGGCCCATCACAGAATGAGGCCCCGCCCGGGGAATGGCGGGGCCAACTCGACTCTAGGGGGTAGAGTGGAGGGGACGAGGGGACCGTCCCCGGCGGGGTTCTTACGCCTCTTTCTCTTCGTCGTCATCATCCTCGTCTTCCTCGTCCGGCTCCGGGTGAGGCGGAATAGGTTCCTGTTCCGGCTCGCCGATCGGCTGGTGTTCCTCACTCATGTCGCAAAATCCTTCGGGGTTTGAGAGGTCGGTGCGGCGGCCCGGCGCAGGCTATCGGTAACCCCACGGCGGCTCGGAGGGTTAATCGCGAGCGCAAGCCGCTTCGGCACAGGATAGACCGGGTTTTCGGTGATCAGCCTAGCCGCACCGATGGGAGTATCATGCCGCCATTGCCGTCTTGCGTCGCCGCTTGCGAGGTCGCACGCCATCCGGCCAATCCACGCCGGCCGGCCAGTGCGCGTCGAGATAGTCGGAGAGCCGCTCGGCGTTCCTTGTCTGGCAGTCGTTGCCGCGCAAGATCCGATCGACGAATCGATTGTTGCCGGCGCTCAAGATGCCTAGTTTCGTGCCGGACATGCCGGTTGCCCTCATGAAGGCTCGGGTCAGGATGATTAACTCGTTGTAATCATAGGTCATAGCTTTACAGGTATAGAGGTGAAAACC
>JAFMSA010000688.1 GCA_017353855.1 Alphaproteobacteria bacterium | reverse complement strand
CTGCTCAAGGCGGGAGGCGAGGCATGCTGCAGCAACTGATCCGCGTCGCGAGAGGCCATCCTGGGCTTCCCGCGCCCGGACAGACGGTTGCCGCCACGGTGCTGCGAATCGACCCGTGAACAGGGTATTGCAAATCCATCCCGCGCTGCTGGAGGGCCGATCGGGGCAGGATCAGAGAGCTCGGGCGGGGCGCCTCGACTGTGGCGAGGCCGGGCACCGCTGCGGCGGAAGCGGAGAATGCCCGCCTGCGGCCCGGCAATCATCGTGCGGTGGCGCGCCGGTGTAGCGTGCGACCAAAGGGTGTGTGGAACAGTCAACTCGACGCGCCCGCCAGCCGCTGCGCGAGGCTCCTGGTCTCGAGCTGAACCTCCCCGCGGCTAGGCCGGGGGGTTCTGAGGGGCATCCCGGACACTCTCAACAGCTCTCGCCCCCGCATTGCGCGATGGGTACATCATCTGCAGCCTCGTCTCCGGGCCTGTCCCCTTCGACGGACGACCCGCTGCGACGCTCATCGCGTGGGGATCGGCAAGGGCCTCTCCGGCTCGCAGATTGAAGAAAAGCTTGGCACCCGTCCGCCGCAGCAGCGGTTCCACAGCTGCCCCGATGTTTGGATCACCGAGGATGTACCAACGTTCCGCGCCAGCTCTCACAGGCTTGCGGAGGACGAACATCACGCGAAGATTTCTATTCTATTGATGCGATCGCCTGCGGCGATGCGCCGCTGATCCCCACGGGATCCGAAAGCAAGGGGGTTGCGCGGCGCAACTCCGGTCACCCGGATAACGGGCGGCATCGGCCCCCGCGCGCGGGCCGCCGGGCATCGCGCCTCAGACTTACTTGAACGATATCCGGCTCTCCGTCCCGGCTATCAGGCGTCGGACGTTCGGGTAGTGCCGCACGATAATTAACAGGGCGATCCCGGCGATGACGAATGCGGTGGGCCGATCGACGATCAATGGGGCAATGCCGGCGCCGGCGACTGCCGCTACCAGCGCGGCGAGCGAGGAGTATTGAAAGGCAGTCGCGGTAGCCAGCCACAACAGCAGGGCGACGGCCGCCACCGGCCAGGCGAGCGGGATCAGAACACCGAGCGCGGTGGCCACACCCTTGCCGCCACGAAAGCCCAGCCAGACCGGAAACATATGACCGAGGATCGCGCAGCCGGCCGCCACCAGCCCGGCGCGAACGTCCAGGCCTTGTGCGATCATGACCGCGGCGGCTCCCTTCGCCAGGTCAAGCAGCAGGGTCAACGCCGCCAGTGCTTTGCTGCCGGTCCGCAGGACGTTGGTGGCGCCGATATTGCCGGAGCCCAGCCGGCGAACGTCTCCGTACCCGCCGAGCCGGGTCAGCAGAAGGCCGAACGGTATCGAGCCGAGAAGATAGCCGAACAGCGCGGCTGCAAATAGCGCGCTCACAGCCGGCCACCGCCTGCGAGGCTGTGCTCCTCACCGCGACCCTTCCCCCGCTTGCGGGAGGAGGGCAGGACGCACGAAGCGTCTGAGGGGCTGATCCGAGGGTTAGGGGCAGCCGGCGACGCGATCATCGATTGTTCAGCCCTCGCGCCGGAAAATCGTCCGGCCGTCGACGATCGTGCGGCGCACCTGGCCTTGCACGGGGCGTCCGTCGAAGGGCGCGTTCTTCGATTTCGAGCGGAACTCGTCGGTGGAGATCCGCCATGACACCTCCGGGTCGAACAAGACCAGATCCGCAGGGGCGCCCGGTGTGAGGCGCCCTACCGGGAGGCCGAGAATTCGCGCCGGGTTCCAGGTCAGCCGCCGCATCAGCCCGAGCAGGTCAAGATGCTGGTTGTGGTAGAGCTCGAGCGAAAGCGGCAACAATGTCTCGAGCCCGACGATGCCGTAGGCTGCCGAGCTGAAGGGCAACCGCTTGGAGTCCTGGTCCCAGGGCGAATGGTCGCTGGCGATAGCGTCGATCGTGCCGTCGCGAAGGCCTTCGACCACCGCCTGCCTGTCCTGTTCGCTGCGCAGCGGCGGCGAGAGCTTGGCGAACGTCCGGTAGTCGCCGATCGCCGTTTCGTTCAGTGTGAAATAGGGTGGAGCGGTGTCGCAGGTCACGCGAAGCCCCCGCGACTTCGCACGCCGGACCGCCTCTATGCCGGCGGCCGTCGATACATGGGCGGCGTGATAGCGGGCATCGGTGATTTCGACGAGGCGGAGGTCGCGCTCGATCATGATGACCTCGGCCGCCGGCGGGATCGCCGGGAGGCCGAGTCGGGTGGCGACCTCGCCTTCGCTGACCTCTCCCGCCTGCGCAAGGCTCGGTTCTTCGGGATGCTGGAGGACGAGGAGGTCAAAGGTGCGTGCGTAGGCAAGCACGCGGCGCATGACGAGCGCGTCGGCCAACGCCTGCACGCCGTCGGTAAAGCCGAGCGCGCCGTTCGCGGCGAGCAGCGCCATCTCGGTCAACTCGCGCCCGGCCAGGCCCCGTGTTGCCGCGGCGTAGGTGTGGACCTTGGCGAGCTTGACCTCGCGGGCCCGACGGGCGAGGAACTCGACGACCGAGAGATCGTCGATCGGCGGGTCGGTGTTGGGGAGCGCAACGATCGTCGTGACACCGCCCACGGCCGCCGCCTGGCCCGCGCTCTCGATCGATTCCATATGTTCGGCGCCGGGTTCGCGCAGCTGCACCCGCATGTCCACGAGCCCCGGCGCGAGACACAGCCCGTTGGCGTCTACTCTATGCGCATCCCGCGCGGTGCCGGAAAGATCGCCGCCCACTGCGGTGATCCGGTCGCCTTCGATCGACAGATCGCCGTGCGCATCGAGGCCGCTCTCCGGATCGAGCAGCCGCGCCCCGAGGAACACCAGCCGGTTCACGGGACGGGCGGGCCGTTGCCGAGATCCCGGGTCAGGATCTCGAGGCACGCCATACGAACCGCGACCCCCATCTCAACCTGATGCCGGATCAGGCTACGGTCGATATCGTCGGCGACTTCGCTGCCGATCTC